>CAJUII010000018.1:12503-43682 GCA_910586405.1 uncultured Lachnospiraceae bacterium | reverse complement strand
AATTTCTCTTTTAGAATTTTCAGGGTTGCATTACTGTTTATTTGTCAAGGTTCTTCTTACTTCGTAAGTGCTGTGTTTTCATCACTTGCGACAGCTTCTATAGGTTATCACACTTTACTATTTTCTGTCAAGTACTTTTTTCAACTTTTTTTGATATTTTTTTACAATCCCTTTTTTAAGTCGTAATAAAAAATATATTGTTGCAAGATTCCGCTGTTTTTACCATACCTATCAAAAGGAAAACCTTCTGGATATTGGACTGCAAGAACCTTATTGATATGTGTATCTTTGGGGAACGCATCTGTTTTATGCAGTGCAAACAGACAAATACAATCAGCAACCTTTGTCCCAACGCCATATAGTTTTAACAATTCTTTTTTGGCATTATCATAATCCAATGTCCATAGTTGTGACAAATCAATATCACCATGGTACACACTGTTAGCAGCTGCATAGATATATTTGCTTCTATATCCTAACCCACAAGCATACAAATCTTCAATCTGTGTTTCCGCTAATGATTTTGGTGTTGGAAAGTCAAAGTATGGTACACCATTTGCATTCTTTTTTCTCTCTCCATATTTCTCACACAACACATTAATACATTTGCGGATTCTTTTGATATTATTCTGCTGCGAAATAATAAATGAGATTACCATCTCCCACAAATCCTGCTGGAGTATCCTGATTCCTTTTCCATAATCTGCTGCTGTCAACAAATATGTATCCTCCTCATCAATGCTATCGATGATCTTGGCATAGTCTGTCTCCATATCAAAATAGTCTTTCCAGATATCGTTGTATTCCTTCTGTGTGCAATCAAATAAAATATTGTCATCCTGTTGAATCAGTTCAAGGTATTTTCCTTTAGCAACTAGACTATATCGATTTTCACCGCATTCTTCCATCCTAAAACATTGACCTGACATACAGATTTGTAAGGCAGAGAAATATTTATTTTGTATAGTTATCATGCTAACCTCCATGTCGCGGTCCTGCCGCGACTCCAATCTGGATGAGAACTGCCGCATTTCAGGCATTTCTCGGTGTGAGACTTCGTACTTCTTCACGAAACTGTCTTTTCTGCGTGTGGAAATTGACACAAACAGATAGAAGTACTTCTCATACGAACCGCCATGTCACGGCTCTGCCGCGGCTCCAATCTGGATGAAAAGCACCTGTTTTTAGTCTCCATCCAATCCTAACCGTAAGTATATCACAAGTTATATATAAAGTCTAACATTTACGTTAGAGATTGCTATTGTGAAATATGTTTATAAAACAGACAAAAATACGATTGTAATTATTCATAAAGTATATTATACTAAATACTAGAAAGGCTGGGGAAGACACCCATAACAAAAAACGCAAAACCTTTACTATCAAACTTTATCATTGATCGAACCAAGGGGGAGGACACCCATGACAAAAAACATTATTGTAGTAGATTCTCAAGGAAAAAAATGTGGAACCACTTATCTAAAAAGAGCTAAGGGGCTTGTAAAACAAGGCAGGGCACGCTTTCTGACACAAACTATGCTATGCCTTGCGTGTCCGCCAAATCAAGATTTGGAGGAAAATATAATGTCACAACAGACTATAGAAAATATCACAAATGAAAACCACGCAGAAACCTCAAGTATTATATCTGAGCAGATCATTGCGGATAACGCAGCACAAAAAATGGATAATACAACGGAACAGATTACCGAGAATTGTACTAAGACCGAAATAACAATAATGGAATCTGCAAAATCTGATCCTTCCATAACGGAGGACAAGTATTCCATTCGTTACTGCCTGTCACAGATTGAGCATATTGCATATCAGACAGAATATTTAAATCAAATTATTTCGGAATTACAGCAATTAGAAAGTGATCCTTTCTGTGGACAAAAAGCAACCGCTTTAGCCGATATTGTGAAGTGCAGGGAAAACACCAACCAGCAGTTATTGAGTTTTTATAATAAAATGTATGATGACCTCAAAGCTCCTGCAACTGTGGATGCTGTTTCTCAAAAAGCCCACCTACAGGAATACTTGTTGAAGGTTATGGAGAAAACGCTGGAAAACAATGATTACTCAGCAAAGGAAGTCACCGATATGTTTAATGGTGCACTAGATGCGATCCGGCATATAAACGATTAAATCACTTTACAGATCCCCCCATGTTATACATAGGGGGATCTAATTGTTAGACTAATGCCATCATTACCTTGCCAGTACCTCTGTAGACATTGACAAGACCTTCTCCTGACGCTGCGGAACCCACAAGCGTTTTCGTCGTTCTCTCAACCGTAAAATTCAAGCTTGATGACCAACATACTGCGTAGTTTCCATCAATTTTCAACACATCATTATCCAGTTCAATAGTCACTAGTTCTTCCCTTGGACGCAATGACTCCATCAAACAGATTCCATTGCCATGAACACCTAAATTAAATAATCCCTCTCCGCCCAACAATGCACCGCTCACAGAATTAATTGGTGTTGTTTTCAGATCAAGACCGACACTCGCATAATAATATCCATCGTTCATCACCATCGCACCGCCCCATTCACGGATATCTTCAATGATAATATGCTTATATGTAGGCTCTAGTATAAGTACACCGTCACCTGTATACTCTGGTTTGATACCACGCTCCCCTGTAACTGCGCCGCCAAAAGCCTTCCTCATAAGATCACCTGCACTTTTCACGCCGGTTTCTACAGAAACATTTCCGACCATTACCTGCATGGCACCTGCACTGACTGTCCATTTATTATTGTTCAGGCTGATGATCACCTGCCTTTTGCATACATCCATCTTAGACGCATAATACTCTGTCATTACCTCTGCTTTGCTCAATGATAAGTCTCTGATCATCTTTATAACAGTTACACCTGCCTGATCATTCTCCGCAATAATCTCAACATTTCTGTTGTCAAGTAAATTTAAAATATTTGTTCCCATCTTCATCCTCCTTGTTTTTATTTTCATATGGAACGTTTTTATTTTCAAATCGTTTCCAAATTTATCTTCCTTAGAACGTTTTCAAAAAACTTTAAAAAGCCATCCTCTACCGCCACCTGATCTAATTTCTGCTCCGGCAAATCGTAGAAGTATTGTCCTGATTTGATATCAATAGAAATGCTGTCGATCGGAAATCCTTTTTTTCGGATACATGAATGCGGCTTAGAAGTGATTATAAAGGGTTCACTCTCCATGGATGGTTCCATCGCTTCATACAAATGTGTATCATCATAAACGAAACAAATGGCATTTTTATATTTGGCTTTGAGATTTTTGTACTTTTGCGCAAGGCCTGAATAGTATGCAATCATTTCATCATCTGTCAGTCTTTTTCCGTTCACTGTCCTAACATGGACTCCCGGCTGATCCTGCACTGGAACATTCTCAAAATACAACCCCGAATCACAGGAAAATACTGGTATATGATATGCCTTATAATATGCAACTGCTTTCTGGCGTGCGTTTTCCAACGGAGAAGCTCCGTCCTCTGGTACTCGTAATATCTCCATGTCCAAATCATTCAATCCAATAAGTTCTATATGATATTTACCATCAAGACTTTCCATCCGTTTTCTCATGGCAGATAGCTTCGCCAGATTGCCCGTCCCATATAAAAGCTTCATAATTTTCCTCCTTATGTTCATAATTGATCAAGCAGGAGCACTTCCAATGCGTCGCCTCCGCTACAATTTCCTCTGCATAGAATTATATACGCAAATACACCGTTGTCCGTCAGCTTTACTTACATATTGTATTGGGACATCTGTGTGAAAAAAAGACGTGATGCGATATCACGTCTCTCATAAAGCTTCCAAAGGGACTCGAACCCTCGACCTACTGATTACGAATCAGTTGCGCTACCAACTGCGCTATGGAAGCTTGGTCTTTAAAATAACAACCACGAAAAATATTATATACGATAATCTAATTTTTGTAAAGAGTTTTTTATAATTTTTTCAGCTCAGTTTTTTCAGATTTTTGCATTTCTTTCCTATCAGAAAGTTGTTGATCTAGTATAGGTTCCATATGAACTGACATCTGTTGATATGGAATCTCAATCATTGCCGCATCTAATGCATTTTTTACATTCTCTAGCAGGCGCCAGCGCAGCTCCCAGTATTTGGGATTCTCGCAGAAGCAACGCATGCCGAGCTCCACTGCACTGTCCGCAAGCGCATTGACATACACAATCTCTGGTTCACTGTGAAGCACATCTGTGTCATCATGCATCACTTTCCAGAGTACTTCTTTGGCAGTCTTAATATTGGCATCATAAGAGATGCCAACTACGATGTCCATTCTGCGAATTGGGGTATCCGTTGCATTTGTAATAGAGCTGTTTGCCAGACTGCCGTTAGGCAGCACTACCACTTTGCCATCTGTTGTAGTGAGTTTTGTGTAAATAATGCCTATTTCTTTGACAGTCCCCTCTGTCCCTTGACCAGATTCTGTGATAAAATCTCCCACACGAAAGGGTTTGAGGAGAAGTATCAACACACCTCCTGCTAGGTTGCTCAGACAGCCTTGCAACGCAAGACCGACTGTCACACCGGCAGAACCGACAAGCGCAACTACGCTTGTCGCATCAAAGCCAAAATTGCCAGCAATCATCAAAACCAAAATACCATACAGTGACGCTTTGATCAACCCGTCAAGAAATTGCACAACCCCCACTTCCACACTTGCCCGCTGAAGTGAGCGTTTGGTGATCTTTCGTATCAGTTTGATCAGTTTAGAACCCACAAAAAACAAGATTGCTGCAAACAATACTCTGACACCTAGTCCAAGCGCTTTCTCCGGCAGTGAATCAAGGAATTTCTCAAATGCATTCAGATTTTCAGTAATTTGCTCGATATCTAATTCCATTTCTGTCAATAACATCTTCTCACACATCCATTCGTATAATATATGGTATAAACTTTGAGGACATACCAGTTGCTAATCGTTGATCGTATGGATAAATAAGCCACTACGAAGCTTCGGCTCAAACCATGTGGACTTGGGCGGCATCAGCATATTCGCATCTGCAACGTCAAAAAGCTCATGGATGGATGTCGGATACATCGCAAATGCTGCAACCGAGTCATTTTTCACTCTTCGCTCAAGCTCTTCTATCCCCCTGATCCCACCCACAAAATCAATGCGTTGATCTGTTTTAGGATCCTGAATCCCAAGAATTGGCGCCAGTACATGATTTTGCAAAATAGCTACGTCCAGCCCCTCCACAGGATCATTGCTCTGATAGTCGTGCTTTACTTCCAGCAGATACCATGTATCCTCCAACAGCATAGATACCTGCCCTTTATGTGCAGGCCGCTGACACTCTGTACCAGTTGAGACAATCGTATAAATTTTGCTGACAGCCTCCACAAACGCTGCCGCAGATAGTCCGTTCAGATCTTTTACAACACGATTATAATCCATGATCATCAATTCTTCATCAGCAAATAAAACCGAAAGAAAATAGTTGAACGCTTCCTCTCCTGTATAGTCAGGATGTTCTTCCCTCTTGGCTAAACCTACTTTGACGGCGGATGCACAGCGATGATGACCATCTGCAATATAAATCTGCGAAATGTCCTTAAATGCCTGTTGAATCGCATCAATCTCTGCATCTGTACGAATGCACCACACTCTATGTACAATCCCATCCTCCGAAGTAAAGTGATAGAGAACAGGCTGTTTTTTAGTCCTTGTTATCACCGATTTCACAGTGTCATCTGCCCTGTAAGCAAGAAAAATAGGTCCCGTCTGCGCCTCACAAGACGCTACGTGGCGAATGCGGTCTAGTTCCTTGTCTGCGCGCGTATTTTCATGCTTTTTGATCACTTGATTCTGATAATCATCCACACTGGCACACGCTACAATCCCTGTCTGAACACGCCCATCCATTGTAAGCTCATAGATGTAGTAAACTGGTCGATCTTCCTGCACAAATATTCCTTCTTGAATCCGATCCCAAAGCATATCATGTGCTTTCTGATAAACTTCATCTGCGTATGTGTCCACACTGCTGTCAAACTGTGTCTCTGCCCGATCAATATTCAGAAATGAGAGCGGGTTATCCTTCACTGCTGCACATGCCTCCTCCCGATTATAAACATCATACGGAAGAGCCGCAATCTTATCCTCCAAGCCCTTTTTAGGTCTGTACGCACGAAATGGTCTGATTACTGCCATGTAATTAATTCCTCCTAAGTAATCTTCTTATTCAATATTTACTTTCATATTCTATCAGATTTCTAAGCGAAATTAAATCACTAAATGAGATAAATTTACGTTTATCTGTCAGGATCATCTAATATGCCAATAAATAACAGCACTTCTTTTTCTAAATCCATAATTATATACAGAAATGGCTCATTGAAATAAAGTTGCTTCTGTGGATCTGCCATTGCCCTCAAACACCCCAAAAGCTCTGTCACTGCCGCTGTCTCAGTGCCATCCTCATCCACAGCGAGCACCGCTTTCTGCCTGACAAGACTGATGTATAAAATATCATCCGTTTCCGCATCCTTCCCCAATAAGGAAAGATCTGCTCGATTCATATCAAAACATTCTGTCAGTCCAACTTTGGTCAAACTCTCAATGAAATCTACATCAAATGCAGCCTTAAATCTAGGAATCTTTAAGTCAGCCAGCTCAATCTGTCTATTTGACAGCATTTCATGCACAGAACATCCGCTCAACCTGCTGCAAACATCTCTGATCGAACTATTGTGCTTTGGTTTCAATGCGATCAATCCCAGGCCTTTGTCAACACACTTTTTGTAAGTATTCAAACACTCAAACACATGAAATCCTGTATGTTTGTTCTGATCACTCTGATTCATACGATATGGCAAAAGAACTCCCTCCGCAAAATCATTGTATAGATACGTTACATTAGCTGTACGATCTCTCATCATATCAACCTGCACAGTTCTGTGCTGCGACTGCTTATCCCAACTGTCATTTTGCCCATCGCGCAGGTAAAAAACTTCCTTGTGCGTGTTAAACGGCTCAAACGGGCTCTCCCATTTTCCCTGAAAATATACTGTATTGAAAAGTGCAAGCCTGAGAAGTCCTTTGGGTTCAAGCGGCTCCGTCAGCAATTGGGGGACCAATCCGTTTGTCTGTGTGGCAATCCAATGATTCATCTTATCCATTGTCTCACAGGCTGAAAGATCTGCTTTGATGATCTCTGTTTTCATCAAGGATTGAATGGTGTCTGCCTGCTATGAAATGGGGCTGTCCAACACGCCTATAAATAACGGTAGTTCTGTTTCTAAATCTATGATCATATAAATAAAAGGTTCATTGAAATACAAATCCTTAATCTCCGATACAACCATCCCTCCCCGATCCATCATCAAAACTTCTGTCGCAGCGGCAGCTTCAGTTCCTTCTTCATCCACAGTGATCTTGGCCTTCTGACGAAC
The DNA here is from genome assembly GCA_910586405.1 of uncultured Lachnospiraceae bacterium. Classification (GTDB taxonomy): domain Bacteria; phylum Bacillota; class Clostridia; order Lachnospirales; family Lachnospiraceae; genus COE1. The sequence continues at coordinate 36,245 of CAJUII010000018.1, read as the reverse complement.
CAAATTAATATATAATAAATCCTGATTTTTTGTTTTACCTAACTGGTCAAAATTTGCTTTTTCCTCGTCAAAGCATTCTGTAAGTCCCATATTTATCAAGCTTTTATTGAGTTCTTTATCATAAATCACCTCAAATCTAGGAAGCTTTAAATTGACTATTTGGGTCTGGCTGCTGTCAAGAATATCAGTTATGACTTCTTTAGTCATTTTAGAATAAACTTCTCTAATAACATCTGTTTCTGTTGGTTTTAATGCAACAAAAGCCAGATGTGTGCCACTCCCATCTCCATTCTTCTGATACGGTAAAATAACACCCTCCACGAAATCATTTGAAATATACGCCAATTCCGTCAGATATAGATTCATCATATCAACCTGCGCTGTATGCTCCTGCCCTTTTTGCAGATAAAAATCTTCCTTGTGAGTGTTCTGCGGTTCAAAAGGCACTTCCCATTTTCCCTTGAAGTACACAGTATTAAAAAGAGCAAGCCGGGTCTGTAAATCCAACGGTTCTGTCAACATGTTCTCAATCAATCCACTTGTCTTGGCATCAATCCATCCATTGATCTGGTTCATGGTTTGTTCTGTCGATAGAACTGTCTGGAATATCTCCGCATCCATCAACGACTCCACAGACTCAATCCATAGATCATTCACGATAAATTGGTCATCAATCCATACTGAATTGGCTATTGACAAATCCATGCGGTCTCCTGCTACACAATATCGATTCATCATATCATCAGACAATGACATCAAATCATTCCCTAGAACATTGTAAAATTCATCTTTCGTTGCGCCATCCGCCCCACTTCCTGCCATGGATAGCGCTAAATACGCAGATACAGGAGAAAGTACTGGATTATGGTCATTGATATTTTGCGTAAACAAATCATATCCAAATTTCTGAACATCCTCATAAGATTCTATCGCATAGTCCTGTACGATACTTTCTTTCAAATTTGTCTTGTCAGATTCTGCTTGTTCTTCCTGCTCGATTATCTGTACATCAGGCTGTACTTCAGCATTATTGGCACACGCGCTGAATATACATGACGCTGTAACGATTGCCGTTGTGATGATTATTCTTCTTAACATATTCATCATATTTTACTCTCCTTTGCTGTTCTCTATCAACGCTGCAAATCTACGATTCACTTTCAAATCGGAACACATAACCGTATTCTGGTGATGCCGGAAATGTATCAATCTCTGTTTTTGTAAAGGTTCCTGTCAACTGAAAGTCCTCAGACAGTCTTACTGGGTATCCTAAATCAATCAAACGTTGATATTCCTGCTCAATCATTGTATTTCCTTCATTTGTATTATATAGAATTTCATACTGCATACCATTCTCTTTCTGAACGTCTCCGTAAATATCAATCACTATTTGATATGCATACATCGTACTGTCTGTACGATCGGTTTGATTCTCCTGATATGTATAATATTCTATTGTTTCTTCTAAATAATGATAACAGAAAAATGTTCCTTTTTTGGGCTCTTCATAGCAATAGTCTGCCGCCTCTCTCTGCCCATCATAGTCACTAATAACCGTATATGACAATCCCGCCGCCTCTTCTATTGCCAGTTCCATCTTAAAATCTTTATCCTCCTCGGTGGATTCGTACTGCGCTGCTTTCTGATCATCTTCTGACATTTTCTTGTGAAACGCATCCTCCTTCATTGAGGCTGTTGAGGCGGTATCTTTCGGCGCTGCATCTGTAGCATTAACTTCTGATTCTTCTATGACGCCCTTCTCCGACTGTAAATCTCCCGCATCTGCGATTGTTATCATATCCATGATTGTATCTTCATGTTGTATGTCTGCGGCATTCTGATTTTTGTTTTGATGCGCCCAGAATGTAATCCCAGAAATGCAAAGCATAATTACACAAGCAGCAGCCATACCACACTTAGCGCCTGCCTTACTTCTATGCAAGACGATCTTCGGATTCAGTGCTTCCTCTATGAGTGTATCATCTATATTTTCTATACATTCCAGAAGATCTTTTCCTCTCAAAGCTGTATGCCTCCTCTCTCCAGATATTCCCGCAGCCTGTTCCTCATACGAAAAAGTATAGATTTCACTTTGCTTTCACTTACATGAAAAATCTGTGAAATGTCTCTGATTGAATCCATATACCAATAACGGCGTACAAAAATCATCCTCATTTCCGCAGGTTGTTGGAATAAAAATTCACTGATAATGCGCCCAATTTCAGCGCTGTCCATCTTCTGTTCAAGATCATTCGGCGCCGGAATACAGTTCTCGATCTCCTCGCTCAGCTCTACCACTGTCACACACCGTTTCTTCGCATGATAATAATCATATTTTCCAAACGAAAAATTGCGTGTAAGCTTTGCCAGATACGCAAAAAAATAATTGGGACGTTTTGGCGGCAGTGTATTCCATGTCGCATGATAGGTATCATTCACACATTCCTCGGCATCCTCCCTGTCATGCAATATATTCATGGACAAGTTTTGCAGCCGTCCGCCATACTTGCCATCTGTCTCTGCAATCGCCTGTTGAGAACGCTGCCAGAATAATTCAATAATCTCTTTGTCTTCCAATAGATAACCTCCTTTGTATTTGTGCTCTTTTCTATTAAGAAGGATTTTATATTGACTGGTTGCAGGCTTTTTGGAATTATAACATATTCTTATACAAAACTGCAAATCTGTAACAACAGCCTTTTGACAAGCAAAATACAGTATGCTATAGTAATTATTTAGAGAGGTTTCATAACCTCCAATATTAATGAAAGGATGATGGGAATTATGACACCAGAAGATAAGAATCTGTTAGATCGTATTAACGAGTATGCTGATCGTGTATTGAAGGATTTTGATCCCCAGAAAACACGTGTTTCTTTCCAATTGGAAAAGCTCAAACCGATTATGGAGGAGCTTGCAAAAGAAAAGGGTATGACTGTAGAAGAAATATTTATAAAATATATGGATTTGGCGAGTCAGGTCACTGTCAGCCGTGAGACAAAATTTCAGAATACAATCGGAAATATGACAAAATACGGTGATGTACACGATGCATTTTAATGCCACTATAAAGATGTTTTTATTGCACTTATCTGTGTGCATTTCTCCCCTTCGCTGTACTGGATGTCCGTCAGCTGGCTGATATAATTTCATTTGGATGTCCGTGTGCTGCTCTTGCAGCTTAATTCCTCTGTATGAATCTGTGCAATCGAATAGGAGAAGATTCATCTACACCCGGGCGACCTGTGCGCCGCTTTTATGGCTTATTGCCTCTGCACAGGTCTTGAAATCGAGTAGGGGAAAACCCTTTCCCCTACTCCCGCGTCGGGCACCCGTCAGCTTCTGCTGACATTGTTCCTTGGGACACCCGTGTGCAATCGAGGAGGGGAAATTTTATCTTTCCCCCTACTCGCGCGCCGGACGCAGGCAGCTTTTGCTGCTTATTTCCTCTCCGCGTCCGTATGCACAAACAAAAAAAGGATGCAGCCATCCTTTTTTTGTACTGTTCCTTTTACACTTGATTCCCTATCAAAAGTTTCTTTTACACATCAAGCTATCCCCACAAATTCCCCATTTTGTTTCCGAGAAGCCATCCCTTTTTACACAAACGCAATCTCATTTTCATAAAGCTCTCTCAAGGATTCTAAAGTGTAATGTTGTTTCCGTAGATAAATTATTACATATTTATTGCATTTTGTCAACAGATTTTTGACACATTGTCCACAATTTTTACATAATTTTACCAATTTATATTGCACTAAAGAAGCATTTTGTGCAATATAATGTTGCGAATTTATTACAATTTTGTCAGAATGCCACGATGCAATAAATTCGCAACCTGCACTGAACTGGCTGCCGCTGCAAGCTTACTTTACAACGCGTACCCGGAACACGCCGTCAATGCTGTTCAACTGTTCAAGAATCTTATCATCGGCTGATTTCTCAATGTCCATCAGCGTATACGCGTACTCACCTCTTGATTTATTGGTCATATCACTGATGTTGATTCCAGCGGCGCCAAACGCTGCTGTAAACTGCGTGATCATATTTGCAATATTCTTATGAAGAATTGCCACTCTGCCTACATTGCCGCAGACTCCCATATCACATGCCGGGTAGTTTACGCTGTTTCTGATATTACCATTTTCAAGATAGTCTTTGAGCTCATCGACTGCCATCACGGCGCAGTTATCTTCGGATTCCTCTGTGGAAGCGCCCAGATGCGGAATGACAATGCAGCCCTTCTGTCCCGCTGTTGTCGGATTCGGGAAGTCTGAGACATATTTTTTGACTTTGCCAGCTTCCAATGCGGAAATCATATCTTTTTCATTGACCAACAAATCTCTTGCAAAATTTAATACCACAACGCCCGGCTTCATCTTCGCGATGGCAGCAGCATTGATCATTCCTTTTGTGGCGTCCATCAGTGGGACATGAATCGTGATAAAATCACACGCCGCGTAAATATCATCTACATTGATGACATGCTTCACCTCGCGGGAGAGCTTTAACGCCGCGTCCACAGAGAGATATGGGTCATATCCATAGACATCCATTCCGAGCGCTACGGCTGCGTTTGCCACGCGGATACCAATTGCGCCAAGTCCAATGATGCCAAGCTTCTTGCCCTGAATTTCTGTGCCGGCAAAATTCTTTTTCTCCTTCTCCGCGTCCTTTGCAACGGTCTCTGAACCCGCATTGGCTTTTACCCAGTCTATTCCTCCTGTCACATCTCTTGAGGCAAGAAGCATTCCAGCCAGCACCAGTTCTTTGACGCCGTTTGCGTTGGCACCGGGTGTATTGAACACGACAATTCCCTGTTCTGCGCACCGGTCAAGCGGAATATTGTTGACACCGGCACCGGCTCTCGCAACCGCAAGAAGTGTCTTGGGCAGCTCCATCTCATGCATAGATGCACTTCTGACGAGCACGCCCTCCGCCTGTGCGAGATCATCTGTCGTCTGGTAATTTTCTGTAAATCTTGATAATCCGATATCGGAGATGGGGTTCAGACATTTATATTGATACATTATTGGTTTTCCTCCTCAAATTTTTTCATAAACTCCACAAGCTTCTCTACACCCTCGATTGGCATAGCATTGTAGATACTTGCGCGCATACCGCCAACACTTCTGTGGCCTTTCAGATTCTCAAAGCCTGCTTCTTTTGCTTCCTTGACAAACTTTGCGTCCAATTCCTCATTGCCTGTCACAAATGGTACATTCATCAGAGAGCGGTCTTCTTTTCTGACCGTCCCCTTAAAGAGCTTGCTCTCGTCAAGGAAATCATAGAGAATCTTTGCCTTCTTCTCATTGTATGCTTTCATCTTCTCAAGACCGCCCTGCTTCTTGAGCCATTTAAATACTTTTCCGCAGATATAAATGCCGTATGCAGGCGGTGTGTTGTAAAGTGAGTCATTGTCGGAATGCGTCTTGTACTTCAACATGGTCGGTGTTCCGGGAAGAACATCATCGGTGATCAAGTCTTCTCTGATAATCACTATGACAACGCCTGCCGGTCCGATATTTTTCTGGACACCGCCATAGATGACACCGTATTTTGTCACATCTACTGGCTCTGACAGGAAGCATGAGGACACATCTGCCACAAGTGTTTTTCCCTTTGTGTTTGGCAGTGTCTTGAACTTGGTTCCATAAATGGTATTGTTCTCACAGATATACACATAGTCAGCATCCTCAGAGATTGGCAAATCTGAACAGTCTGGTATGTAAGAGAATGTCTGGTCCTCACTCGATGCAATCTTGTTTGCCTTGCCAAACATGCATGCCTCCTGATAAGCTTTCTTCGCCCACTGCCCTGTAACGATATAGTCAGCAACACCATTTTTCATGAGATTCATGGGAATCATGGCAAACTGCTGGCTTGCGCCTCCCTGCAAAAATAACACTTTATAATTGTCTGGAATATTCATAAGCTCTCTCAGATCAGCTTCAGCTTCTTTGATAATGGTGTCATAAGCCTTTGAGCGGTGGCTCATCTCCATGACGGACATTCCTGTTCCTTTATAATCTAACATTTCATTTGCAGCTTCTTTGAGGACTTCCTCAGGTAAAACTGCGGGACCTGCTGAAAAATTGTACACTCTGGACATTTTTAACTCCTCCTGTTTTCTTCATTATACAGCGCACACTTTCACAAATACCTAGCGGCGTGTATACTATAAATCTATATAAACAACATTTTATAGAAAATTAATGTTGATACACAGTATGTTCTATCATGAGAAACTGTTCGTAAGGCACCTAATAAAACATGATGACAGGTGTGCCAAGCTCTACCATATCATACAGTTCTGTCATCGTTTCAAGCGGTGTATTAATACAGCCATGGGAACCGTTTGTCTCATAAATTGTGCCGCCAAACTCCTTGCGCCATGTGGCGTCGTGAATGCCGATATGACCGTCAACTGCCATCCAGTATTTGACTGGCGTCGCATAGTCTGCACCTCGAAGCACTCTGTTTTTCTGTTTAAAATAGACAAAACAGACTTTGGCAGGCGTTCCCCATTTCCGTGATGTATTTCCAGTAACCACCGGGGTATCGAGCACCATCTCGCCATCTACATAATAATACATATGCTGGTTTCCCATGTCAACCTCAATGTAGGTGTCGCCGATATCATTTTCTCCCTTTTCCCATGCCTCGGATACATATTGCGGAATCCGCGTGCCGCTTTTTTTGTTGAGAAACGCATCCAGCAAAAACGCATACTCTGCTTCCTCGTCAAGCTCATTGCCATAACCACCGCCGGGCACTTTGACGAGATCACCTCTCGTTGCCTTAAAACTGCGCTCTATTCCTACTGTATTATAAGTAGACGCCAAATATGCCACATATTCCTTGATGAGCGTCTTGTCAAGAATCGGACGGTTCTGTTCGTCAAACACAATCCTTCCTTCCTCATCGAGTGTCATCCAGTCAGCGGCCACCGCTTCGTCAATGATTTCCTCGCGCCCGCCAAATTCATAGACCATCTGAAAATCCTGAAATTCGCGGATACCTTCCCATTTTGCAAGCGTGTCCTTCATCTTGGCTGTATATGGAACACTTTTGTAGCAAATCTCCTTATTTTCCTGCGTTGACAAATCTATCAATCCGTCCTGATAAGGAATCCCGCTCGCATTTGTTAATTGATTAACAATCTCGGCACAAACAAAATCGACTGCTTTCTCCTTTAGCAGTAAATCCCTTGTTTGATCGACAAGAATATAGCCCTCTGTAGTGCTTTTTACAATGGAGACTGTATTCTTCTCCTGATATAGATTTTCATTTAGCCACGCTGCTTTTTCCAGCTTTGCAGCCATCACTGCCGTATCACAATAATAAGTGGGATATACCGTTGTATCCATCGAATCCTGTATTCGGGGAGGTCTTAATTGGAGCGAGCTCACCAGAAAATCCTCCAGCCATTGAAAGGGCTTGGATTTGCACTGCTTCATGTATGCGGCAACCGCCGGTTTGTACGATATCGTGACGCCATATTCATCCAGCGGCAGTTCATGTATCACGCCATTCAGCGTGCGCACCATGATCTTGTCCGCGTGCAGATCATAGGACTCGTTCAAGAGATCTGTCACTTTTCCGACAGTCATTCCAGTACAATATTCATCGTTGATTGTCGTAAAAAGCGGAAAAACATTCTGATAATATTGGTCCAGTGCGATGACAGCACCGATGCCGAGCACTGCCATCACACCCATGATTCTGATAAAGCCAAGCCAAAATTTTTTCATATCGTATTAGTTCATTACTGGCGGTGCTTTAAATCCTCCGCGTCAAATGCCTCACTGATCGCTGCGCCTGCGGGAACCATCGGAAATACCTTATCGTCCTCCTCAATGACACACTCAATCACTACTGGCTTTTGCAGCGCAATTGCTTTCTCAAGGGCGGGTCCTACTTCCTCGCGCTTTGTGACACGTATCGCCTCGCAGCCAAGACCCTCAGATACCTTTACAAAATCAACCTTATCTGTCAGTATCGTCTGCGAATACCGCTTCTCATAGAATAATGTCTGCCACTGGCGAACCATACCAAGCACATGATTATTGATAATAATCTGAATGATTGGAATATTATAGCGGCTTGCCGTTGCAAGTTCATTCATATTCATACGAAAACAGCCGTCACCCGCAATATTTACACAGATTTTATCCGGCATGCCGACCTTGGCGCCAATGCAGGCTCCCAGCCCGTAGCCCATCGTGCCAAGCCCTCCCGAAGAAAGGAAGGTCCGCGGCTCTGTGTACTGGTAATACTGCGCTGCCCACATCTGATGCTGCCCTACATCGGTCGATACGATTGCCTTGCCGCCTGTCACTCTGTCCAGCTCTTCAATGACATAAGGGCAGGTGAGCTTATCCGATTCATAGCTCAATGGATATTTCTCTTTCAATTCCTTGATCTGTGCAATCCACTCGTCATGCTTCTGCTGTTCGAGCTTGCTGTTTAATTCTTTTAAAACAGTCTTTAAATCGCCAATGACAGAGGCGTCTGTCTTGATATTTTTGTTGATCTCCGCGGCGTCAATATCAATCTGTAAGATTTTTGCGTTCTCTGCAAACTTCTTTGGATTGCCCACTACGCGGTCTGAGAACCGTGCGCCCAGCGCAATCAGCAGATCACACTGACTGACGCCATAGTTTGATGTCTTGGTGCCATGCATACCAATCATGCCTGTGTAGAGCGCACTCTTTCCATCAAATGCCCCCTTCGCCATCAGCGTATCACACACCGGCGCTTGTATCTTCTCTGCAAACTCTTTGACCTCTCTTGATGCATTGGACAGAATTGCACCGCCGCCGAGATAGATATACGGCTTTTTGGCAGTTCTGATCAAGTCAAGTGCAACGTCAATGTCCTTCTCTGTGTAAGCGTTTACCAACTCTGGCGACTCCGGTTTTTCTGGGATAAACTCACACTTGTTCGCAGTAGCATCCTTTGTGATATCAACCAAAACGGGCCCCGGTCTCCCCGATTTTGCAATCTTAAACGCTTTTCTGATCGTATCGGCAAGCGTTGTGACATCCTTCACGATATATCCATGCTTTGTGATTGGCATTGTCACGCCCGCGATGTCAACCTCCTGAAAGGAATCCTTTCCGAGCAGCGGCAATGTAACGTTTGCAGTGATAGCAACCATCGGTACAGAATCCATATAGGCTGTGGCGATACCTGTGACCAGATTGGTAGCGCCCGGACCGCTTGTCGCAAGACAGACCCCTACTTTGCCTGTGGCACGCGCGTAGCCGTCCGCCGCATGAGACGCTCCCTGCTCGTGCGATGTCAGAATATGCGTGATCTCATCGCTGTGTTTATACAATTCATCATAAATATTTAAGATAGAACCACCGGGATAACCAAATACGGTATCAACTCCCTGCTCCTTCAAACATTCAATAACAATCTGTGAACCTGTTAACTGCATAGTATAATTCTCCTTTTATTTCCTCGGAATTTCCAGTATGGCACCCCGATTGCCGCTTGTGACAAGCTCACGGTATCTCGCAAGATACCCTGTCGTGATCTTCGGCTCTCTCGGCTGCCAGTTCGCACGGCGCTTTGCCATCTCCTCGTCCGAAACGTTTACATTTAATGTACACTCTGTGATGTTGATGGAAATGATATCGCCTTCCTCAACCAGTGCGATCGGTCCACACACAGCCGCCTCAGGTGACACATGTCCGATCGAAGCCCCACGCGATGCGCCGGAGAAACGGCCGTCTGTGATCAACGCCACTGTGGAACCAAGTCCCATTCCGGCAATCGCCGATGTAGGATTGAGCATCTCACGCATACCAGGTCCGCCCTTAGGACCTTCATAGCGAATCACCACGACATCACCTGCAACAATCTTGCCGCCCTTGATGGCATCAATCGCGTCCTCCTCACACTCAAAGACGCGTGCCGGCCCTTCGTGCACAAGCATCTCCGGCGCAACTGCAGAGCGCTTGACCACGCTTCCGTCAGGCGCAAGGTTTCCTTTCAGCACAGCAAGTCCGCCTGTCTGACTATATGGATTGTCAAGTGGTCTGATTACCTCAGGATTTTTGTTCTGAACACCCTTTATATTCTCACCGATTGTTTTTCCTGTCACGGTCATACAACGCTCATTTAAAAGCCCCAGTTCTGACAGCTCATTCATCACGGCGTACACGCCGCCCGCCTCGTTCAAGTCCTCCATATAGGTAGGGCCTGCCGGCGCAAGATGGCAAAGATTCGGTGTCTTAGCGCTGATCTCATTTGCATAGGAAATATCGAAATCAAACCCAATCTCATGTGCGATCGCAGGCAGATGGAGCATTGAGTTTGTGGAGCAGCCGAGTGCCATATCAACCGTAAGCGCATTGATCACTGCCTCTTTTGTCATGATATCGCGCGGACAGATATTCTTGCGAAGCAGTTCCATCACTGCCATTCCCGCATGCTTAGCCAGTTTGATTCTCTCTGAATACACCGCTGGAATCGTTCCATTTCCCTGTAAGCCCATGCCAAGCGCTTCTGTCAGGCAGTTCATGGAATTTGCTGTGTACATGCCGGAGCAGGAACCACATGTCGGACATGCTTTCTGCTCAAACTCACAGACATCTTCCGCGGTCATGGTGCCCGCTGCATACGAGCCCACTGCCTCAAACATGGAGGAAAGGCTGCGCTTCTGTCCCTTCACATGGCCTGCAAGCATCGGGCCGCCTGATACAAACACCGTCGGCACGTTGATGCGCGCTGCCGCCATGAGAAGCCCCGGCACATTCTTGTCACAGTTTGGCACCATAACCAGCGCATCAAATTGATGTGCCAATGCCATGCACTCTGTAGAATCTGCAATCAGATCTCTCGTGACAAGGGAATATTTCATGCCAATATGCCCCATCGCAATCCCGTCACAGACTGCAATCGCCGGAAAGACCACTGGCACACCGCCTGCCTCTGCCACGCCGAGTTTGACTGCATTGACGATCTTATCCAGATTCATGTGCCCCGGTACAATCTCATTGTACGAACTAACGATACCAACCATAGGCTTCTGCATTTCTTCTTCTGTAAATCCCAGTGCATTGAACAAACTCCTGTGCGGTGCCTGCTGCATTCCTTTTTTCACATTATCACTTTTCATCATTGAATCCCCCTTGCGATCAAATCTCCCATCTGCGCTGTTCCAACCTGCTTTACGTCTGCGCGCCTGCTCTCCTCCTGCGGCATAATATCAATCGTGCGGTAGCCTTCCTCAAGCACTTTTTTCACTGCTGCCTCAATCGCATCCGCTTCCTGATCCAAATCAAACGAGTAGCGGAGCATCATCGCCGCACTCAAAATTGTCGCAATCGGATTCGCAATGCCCTTGCCTGCGATGTCGGGTGCAGAACCGCCGCTCGGCTCATAGAGTCCAAACTTCGTATCATTTAAACTTGCAGAGGACAGCATTCCGATGGAGCCTGTCACCATGCTTGCCTCATCGGAAAGAATATCGCCAAACATGTTCTCTGTGAGAATGACATCAAACTGCTTCGGGTCCTTCACAAGCTGCATTGCACAGTTATCGACAAGCATATGCTCCAATGCGACCTCTGGATAGTCCTTTGCGACCTCCTCGACCACCTTTCTCCACAGCCGGGAAGAATCCAGCACATTTGCCTTGTCAACGCTGGTGACTTTCTTCCGGCGCTTCATCGCGATCTCAAAGCCCTTAACTGCAATGCGCCTGATTTCGTTTTCAGTGTATGTAAGGGTGTCAACTGCTGTGACGACACCGTCCACTTCCTTGGTGCTGCGCTCTCCAAAATAGAGACCGCCTGTGAGCTCACGCATAATCATCATATCAAATCCGCTGCCAATGATATCCTCCCGCAGTGGGCATGCTTCCTTTAATTCCTCATATAAATAGGCTGGTCTCAGGTTCGCAAACAGATTCAGGGACTTTCTCAGCTTCAGAAGTCCTGCCTCTGGCCTTAAATGCGGCGGCAGCTTGTACCAAGGGGAGGTGGAGGTATTGCCGCCAATCGAGCCCATCAAGACGGCATCTGCTGCCTTTGCCGTGGCAATCGCATCGTCTGTGAGCGGTTCTCCACAGGCATCAATTGATGCTCCTCCCATCAAAATATCTTTATAAGAAATGTTGTGACCATATTTTAAAGCGACTTGATCTAGTACTTTTCTCGCTTCTGCAACGATTTCCGGTCCAATTCCATCACCGGGTATACAAACAATATTCAAATTCATGCTCTCTGTCTCCTTTTCCTTATATGGAACGCTATTGATGTATTCCAATCTTTGAATAAATATACACATACTCAATCATATTACATTCGACAAAAAATTTCAACAGGAACCACAAAAAACTTCGAAGGTATTTATCTTTATACATTCGTCCTTGATATTGTACATTCACTCAGCGCAACAATATATGCACTTGGCATCATATCATAAAGCTTCTTTTCAAATCCCTCGACGTACTCAACCTCAACAGTTTCTCCGCTGACAGGAATTTGTATAAGAGGATTCTCTACAGATGGCACATATTTATGGTACAATATTTTTATTGTTTCAACTTTTCCTTCCAAAACAAGAATGTCCTTCCAGTCTGAGCTGTGCGCGTCATAATCATAGTCTGTTTTCCAATTGTCAAAATATGTCTTGAGACTATCACTCAAGATATCTGATCGTTCTACAGTATCATAGGCCTTGACAAACCATTTCACTGTATCGCCTACAGAAAATGGTGTACCACAGCATTCCATTTGCCAGCAGTCATATGTAACAGTACATTTCATTTGTTTCTCTCTCCTTCTATAATCCGAATTAATTTTGAACCTTTGACATCATACACAATTATAACCACAACGCCTCACTTAAAATCTTCTGCGCTCTGATATCCTCAAGACATACCATCTTTACCAACAGCCACGCCCGCTCTTCCTCCGTCATTTCAGTTATCTTTTGTGCCGCTTGTGAAACTTGCAGATTTTTAATCATCTCGCTGAGACACTCCTCTTTGTATCTGGCGGCATTCATGGTTTCCTGCCATGCTTGCCGCTTCTTTTCAAGCATTTCAAGCAGTGGCGCTTTCGCTGTTTTCCCGTCAAGAATCATTTTGATTTCGTCGAGAGAAAACCCCAACGCTTTTAACTCTAGCAGCGCATTTAACTGTTGCACTTGTTCCGCCGAATAATAGCGATATCCGTTGACCGCGTCTACTTTTACTGGCTTAATAATACCCTTCTTCTCATATAAACGTATTGCTTTTCTGGAAATTCCAAAAAATTCTGCGATTTCGCCAATCAGCATAAGGTCATTTTTCATAATCTTCTCCTATTCTTGCAAGGTATCATTTATTCTTTTTACGCAAACTGAATTTGTTTTTATGTTGTTTAGACAAGCGATGAGCATGAACATTCCCGATAAAATAGAACCTCTGATTTGGAAGCAGTAAACGACGTCCGAGAACGCCATCGTTCCACTATGAATAAAGCTGTATCCCATGAACAGAAGCACAAGATATCCCCCAATCCCGAATAAACGCATACTCACATCGCTCAGAGCTCTTCGCACATGCATTTTCATATTAATTTTCATGAACCTGCTGCTGGTTTCTGCACAGTGATGCATCATCAGCGCTTGGGCATCATATAACAGAATGGTATCTGCATCTGTAATCAGCGGCTTGATTGCGGAAGTATTCTCAGCCATGGCAGTCTGCGCTTCTTCCTTTAATTTGGGGATAGCTTTCAACACAAGTTTATCATTTAGCACGAATTGAGGAAGCGCAAATATCCATGTTATTCCCAGAAAAAGCAAACTGCTCTTTCGCATCAAAAGGCAGGACAACATTGCATTGATGACAGCGACTACCAGATGAGGAATATTCAGCGGACCATTCATCATTGTAAAAGCTGCCTGTATATCACTGTTTAATCTTGTAATCCATTCACCGCTAAGACGAGCGTCTATCCGCTCTAGTGGCAGACTTAAAATTTGATCAAACATCTTTTTCTGAAGGCAGCTTTCTACTTTTGCAGAAAATGCCGCGTATTTCGCCCATATTATTCCATTATAAACAAAAAGCAACACACATAGCAAGCCATACACGACACATAGTTTCCAAAGTGCGCCGGAATGATACGATTCCAGACATCTGAAAATTGATTTCATCAAGTTTGCCAACAGCCATGTCCTAAAAGCATCAAACGGGGAGCGCAACAGAAGTAAAACGATGTATTTGCGCCAAAGTCCCATTCTTTTGACCAACTCTCTAAGTGCACCCATGAGCCATTGTTCCTCCTTCCATACGGTAAATAGTATAACTATCGTCCAGCGTCTCTTGATGATGGGTAACATGAATCACGGTCCTGCCCTCCGTCAGTTTGCATAAGGCCGCCAAAACGGATTGTCCAGTATCCTGATCTAGCGCGGAGACCGGCTCATCTAGCAAGATGACGGGCGCATCTTTGCACAGTGCTCTGGCGATCTGGATTCTCTGCGCCTGCCCGCCTGACACTTGGTTTCCCCGTTCGCCCACCTTTGTATCCAACCCATTCGGAAGCTTTTCAATCCAGTTTGCGAGGCTTGCATTTTGGCAGGCCGCCCATACCGTCTCATCTGAAATATCATGGCCGCAAGTGATATTATCTCTTATAGACAGCGGAAAAAGGCTGTTATTCTGCATAACAAGCGCTACTTGCTTTCTGATATTTTCTGGCAAATGCTCGCCTGCTATGACAGCCGTTCCATGATCAGGCGTATATAGACCGGCAAGGATTTTCAATAACGTGCTTTTACCACATCCGCTGTCCCCGACAATTCCGATATGCTCACCGGGCTTTGCCCTGAGCGACAAATTTTTTATTACCACATGCTTCTCATATGAAAAACAAATATTCTCTAAATAAACTGCGTATTGAACCATATCTTTTCCTCTAATCTGTCAACAGATGCACGAAACCGCCGAAAAGCTGCATAACTTCCCGGCATATTCTGTAAGAAACCTGAAACATTTCCCGATAAATTGATAAATATGTAAAAAGTTCCCATGCTTATTGTTTCATTTATCACCATAAAGCCGCCAAATCCAAGCAATAACAACAGCGGTACAAAAGAAAGCACGCCTGAAAGCGACATCAGTCTGGCTGAAATCTGCTCTTTCTTAATATTCGAAGCGCCCCATTCCGAAAGATTTTCCTCCATTGCACCCCGAATCAATTCATACGCGCCATAAATTTGAATGATCGGAAACAATTCCAAAATCATGTCCGCAAACCCATTGATTTTTTTCCTGCTGTTCTGGCATTGCTGTGTATAATTTTTAATAATCCTGCTCGAAAAGGAACAATAAAGAATCAGCGGAAGCACTGGAAATATGGATATCATAGCCAATTTATAGTTTTGACATAGCAGAAATAGAACAGTGAGTACAAATGTGCCAAACTGCCTCATCAACGAAAAAAGATTTTCGCTCATATAATCAGAGATTTCTTTTAACTCATTTTGCATAGCAGACTGCTCTTCTCCGACATTAAGCCCTGAGAGTGTTTGAATGTCACTTTGTAAATAAGCTCTAGCATACCCCATTCGCATTTCATGCGCAAAAGTTTCGCACGTATAGGCGGATAGATACAGCGATACATACTCGCTTATGGTGTGCATCAGAATAATCAATACGCCGACTGCCAAAAATAGTTTCATTTCATGCGCTGAATAAAAAAGATTTGTGTTTTCAAGAACGTCTAACAATTGTGCCAAAAATTTGTTCCAGCATAAATTCAGAATGACAGACAGAAATGTGAACAACACCGCTGTCACAAATAGAAATTTGTGTAATTGAATAAGCTTCCTTAAAATTTTCATAAAAGTTCTCCTGCCTCTATTTGGGCATTGCTATGCCTTTGTAAAATTTTCTTCACATATAGCATAGACTATGCCCTAGGGGCAAGGTCAAGCCAAATTTCGGCTGAGCAGCCAGACGCATACCAGCCGAAAGCATAAACCGTAAATAGAGAAATTTTTAGTATAATTCCACTTCCTCTGAACCTTCAAACGCAGGGTCCGCAATGTATCCTTGCACGCACCATTGTTTTATATACTGGGCAGCCCGCTGTTCTGCGTATTTCGCATTTAGAACCTCGCCGCTCTCATCAACCTCAAGGTTGTTAATAAATATTGCATACACGATTTCAAGCAAACTTGGACTTTCTCTAAATTCATCAAAATAATCAATTCCCTCTAAAAGCGGATAACCAACAGTTCCATTTGCAATCCAATAGGAAAATTGTCTGATCGCTCCGCTTACTGAATGACTTAATTTCATAATGGCCCCCCAAAAATGTAATCATTCTTTTCTAATTTGTCTGGCAATGCCTCTGTTCCTCCTCGTATTTAACATATCGTTGCATTTTGAACATTGTTCAAAATTTCATTTTTCCGCAGCTCAACCATCTTTTTCAAAAAAGGCAGGTCGAATGCCGTCGGATTATCCACTCGGAAAGTACAGCCACACACGTTGTCAAAG
The DNA here is from genome assembly GCA_910586405.1 of uncultured Lachnospiraceae bacterium. Classification (GTDB taxonomy): domain Bacteria; phylum Bacillota; class Clostridia; order Lachnospirales; family Lachnospiraceae; genus COE1. The sequence goes on along the minus strand of CAJUII010000018.1, from coordinate 19,726 downwards.
TGCTTTCCAAACACTATTTTGTGTTTGCCGCCTCCGCATGAACCGCATTTGCCGCAGTGATCTACATAGTTCCAAGCAATATTCTTTATCTCTTCTTCCACATCAGAAGCTTCGTATGCTTTGCTGTCGTCAGACCATACCGTCCAAAGATTTTTCGGTTCATCGGGGTCTTTAATCGCAATAAAACATACACACTCATTCCTAAATTTTATCAGATAATAGATTTTATCTTTCCAATACCCCTGATCTTTCACTATTTCCAATTCATTCGCCCTTAAATAATTCGTAAACTCCAGTGCAGTTTGCTGCGCTCTATCCGTTAAGTTTTCCGCTATGTAATTTTCTATTTGTTTTGTCATTGCAGATCACCCTCCGTATTCCGATTGGTTTTTAACGCTCTCCACTCATCTTCTAAAATTGACATCAAGATATCATCTGCATACTTATCACCATTCATAATAGCATCTCTCAAAACACCTTCCCGCTTAAAACCAGCTTTTAAATATACCTTTTCTGCGCTTGGATTAAACGAATATACATCCAGCGCTAAACGATGTAGTTTTAATTCTTCATTTGTTACATCCTCTGCTTTTGCCAGCCGTATCCAATAACCATCTTTTTCAGCGACCATGTTCGTAATCATGTTGTATATCCTTTCCGGCTTCCGCCGCTTCTTCCATTGTCAGATCTGTATCCGCAGGCGTTCTGGTGTTCAGACTGTTACACTTATATACTAACACCAATTTGTTTTGATCGCAACCTAAGAAAAGCGTTCATTGTTTTGCTTCCAACAAACGCTTTCCTGCCTTAATATTTCATTCTTTTCAGTATCATAGACTGCTTTAAAAATTTTGCCCGCTTACTCTACATGAATTTCCTTTGAAATGACAGCTCTGTCTGCAACACTGCTGTTCATTCCTTCCTGCTCCATCTGCGTCCAGTCATCAAAATTGTCAAATATAAAGACATACAATGTTTTTATCTCTTTCCCCTGAACCGCAAATCCAGCTCTGCCTGCCATTTCCGTATCTGGGTAAAGCCTTTCCATATTCTGATCAAAGCAGATTGTGTAACAGGGCTCATAAGACCACCCAAGCAGTTCAAACATCTCTGCATCTGTCATATCGGGATCTTTTGAAAGCAGTTCTTCCCTCCTGTCGTCTGTCAGTTCTCTCTGTTCTCCCGGTGTCACCGCGTGAACGATTACCTGATACGGAGATACCACGACATCTTCAAGTGTAATATTCCCCTCTGTCTCACCCACTTCAATTGTTTTTACATCTGTTGCGTTTACCTCAAATGGAATAATGATGTTCCAACTGCCATCTGTCCAGTGAGATGCCGTTATTTCCTCGGCATCAAGCATTCTGTCATCATCATAGCCAAGACCAGTTACATTGAAGTTCAGTTCGCCGCTGCCTGTATATTTCTTTGCTAGATCTATCTTCAGCATACCTGCAAATGTATTGCTGTCAATCACCTCGCCGTCAAACGTATTTTCGATCCATTCTGGGGAAGTTCCATTCACGCTCCATGTTCCGTCTATATAAAATCCCGCGGCAGTCCGGTTATCAGCAGCATTCATGCCGGTGTAATGTCTGGGAATGTGCGTAAAATCTGCATCTTCCGATTCAATATTTACTGTGAGAAATATAGAATATCCATCACAATAAACTTCAGATGCTGTCAGTGTGATACCTTGATCCGATACAGTATAATCTGAAGTATTCAAATTTCCCGCATGATCCTCATTTGTCAGGACAATTTTCTTATCCGTATAGTCCCCAGAATATATGGCATCCTCCTCAACCTTCTCAAAAATATTGCCAATCAGCGGAAGCTTTGCTGCCAGCGCTGGATTCACATATCCCATTCCAAGGGTTCCAATAACCACCGCAGCCACTGCCGCAGCCACACCTCTTCCTAGTTTGCCAAATATCTTCATTTTATCCTTCCTCCTTCTATGTATCTGAATTTCCGTGTCACTTATTTCAGGAGCAAGGGCCTGCTTTAAGATTTGATCCAATTTTTCATCTGTCATATCCTATCGCCTCCAATTTTTCCTTTAACTGTTTCTTTGCTTTCCGCATCCGGCTTTTGACGGTTCCTTCCGGCAGTCCAAGAATCTTAGATATCTCATTTATCTGCATATCTGCTGAATAATACAGATAGATTGGTATTCTGTACTTCTCCGGCAGGGTTTTAACGAATCCCTGAATCATATCTATCTCATTTTGCTTTAATACAATATGTTCCGGAGATACTTCGCTGTCATAATCAGTAAACCCATATCCTTCATCAGACATCTCGTCCATACTGTCAATCGGAACCAGCCTCATCCTGTTTGCATATTTTTTCTTCTTATTTTTCCATAAATAAATTGAAGTGGATAAAGCGTAACTCTTTGTATTCTGCATGGAGTCCAGTCTTTTCTTTTTCTCCAGCAGCTTGAGCATTGTGTCCTGATACAGTTCATCTCCACTTTCCGCATTTCCAGCCGTCATTCGGCAAAATTGCAGAATGTCTTTTCCAAACTTCAGGACAAACCGCTCAAATTCGTCATGATTCATCGCAGCCATCCCTCCTTCTTTTTTCAAGTTGATTTATCGACTCGCCAACCTGCAAAGATTTGCCCTTGCATGTATATATTGTCCTGACACCGAAAAAAAGTTTTCAAAATCTATAAAAAGTTTAACATTTTTATAGATTTTGAAAACTATGATTGAGATCTTGTTCGTATTCCTTATATATAAATATTCATATATGTGTTACTTACAAGCAATATAAACGTCCATACTCTCCCCGTCTGTTTCAAAGCAGGGAATAACATCCTTTTCCGTGTGTTCCAGACCATTTACGCGCATATACTCCATAAGCGTTTTGTAGGCATTTGGAATGGTTACAAAAGGATTTTCAAAGGGTTTTTCAATGTGTATTGCCGCATACTTGTGCGCTGCCTGCTCATGTATTTCAATGTCGGGAGGAACAACTCCGTCGGGAAGTATCCATGCCGCTTCATAACCGTGCATATTGAAAACATTAATCTGCTCCTGCGACACCTTTGGAAAGTCCCAGCCGATGACACGAGGCTTCTCTACACCGCAGCTGCGGGCAATGGAAAATACTCTGTCAATCGCGTCCCCCTCCGGGACAGAGCTTATAACGGCGTGTTTTATATAGCGGAAAGCGGGGACAGTCTCGACACGCAGATTGGAATACGCTTCGCCACAAACCACCATATCCTCACGAAACAAGTTGTCCAGCGTGCATTGAAAAAGATTGCAAAGCTCAATCGCCTTGTCCATTTCGGGCTGCGCGGTCTCCAACTCCCATTTCGATACAGTCTGACGGCTGATATTCATTTTTTCAGCCAACTCCTCCTGTGTCATATTTCCTCTCAGATGTCTTAAAAACTGTAGATTTTTTCCAAAGCTCATAAAATATTCTCCTTTCCTATTCCTGCGCCGCGCCGCATGATCAGTATAGTATATTTTCCGACAAACTACCACCAATCCATATGTGCTATTTTTCTGTTTCGCGCAACTTCAAAGTGCGGAGAACTTGGACGGGTATCGCACTTAGAGGGAACCACGCTAAATGCAGATATAGGTGATGCTACAAAACTTAGAACCAAATCCTTGTTTATTATGCTGTACAAGTATTCATTGGCACATGATATTGTTGAAAAAGATTATGCACAAGTTATGTTCGCAAATGGCAATCCTGTCAAAAGAGAAAACAAATCAGATAAAGTTCCTTTCACAGACGACGAAATCCGTCTTTTGTGGCAAAATCTGGATTTAATACCATTTACAGATATGATATTGATAGAAATATATAGCGGCTGGCGTCCACAGGAACTAGCCATACTGAAAACCACCGACATAAATCTTGAAGCCGAAACCATGAAAGGAGGTCTGAAAACTGCTGCCGGAAAAAACAGAATTGTACCTATCCATTCTTTAATAAAGCCGTTAATAGAAAATCGTGTACAAGAAGCTGCTACCCTGCATTCTGAATATTTGTTTAATGATATGAATGGTCAACAGGGCACTCATATGACTTATGACAAGTACCGAAACCGTTTTAAGAAAGCCATGGATAGGCTCAAAATGCATCACAGCCCACACGAGACGCGCCACACATTCACGACTAAGGCAAAATCCTGCCATGTAGACGAATATGTCTTAAAACTGATTTTAGGGCACGCCATAGAGGATATTACAGAAAAGGTATATACTCACCGAACCATCGAGCAGTTAAAGGCTGAAATTGAGAAAATCACAAAATAATATATCCTATACTTCGTTATTGGTTTTTTGATGGTTTATAGTATGAAATTCGTACTTAATCAAATCAATACTTCTCTAACGTGCTACAAGCCTATTTTGGGTCAAAAAACATAAAAGCCATACTTACAACAAATATCCTAAAAGTGATTACAGGGCATCAGAGAGCTTCACGCAGGCATTTAAAGAAAAAGTATCATGAAAGCTTGTCACATAAGCAAGAATGTGATATATTGTCGATATGGGAAAACCATAGAGCCAGGCGGCTTTGCCCCTCTTTTTTATTCGGAGGGTTCAAGTAGCCCTCCAGACGAAAGAAAGGAGGGCGATACAGTGATTACATATTCGGAGCTGATTCAGACTGGAATATTCATTGTAGCCCTTGTGAGTTTGTGCTATACAATCTTCAAGGGAAGAAAATAGCCGCCAACTATTCGGAGTAGTTGACGGCTTGACATTGTAAAATGTCTTAGCTTGTTTTTACGGAGGGTAGAGCCGCTTCTATGGCTTTCCCTTTGTATTTCTAATATAGCATATCTGGCAGCAGGGTGCAAGAAGTTTTTATATCCTCATTCTCCTTTGTCGGGCAGATTTTTTTCTTTTTGGGTGTAGCGTGGGATTTCGGTTAGTTCCTCCACCCGTTCAATGGCTACTGCTTTTCCATCTTCATTTAATTGTTTGAATATTTTAATTAATTCAATATCTATTTGTTCCCAATCGTCCACTTGCTTTAATAATTGTACATTTATAAAGTCTTTAGAACCGAACACGGCGACGGCGGTCATCTACCATGTTCAGAAAGCCGCTAGACAGGGCTATATTTTTGTGACGGTGGTATTCGTGACGCTTTTTATTGGTGCAGGTCTTTTAGTTGCCGCATCTAGTGAGTACTAACCAGAAGAACAATGAAAAGTGGATAGAGTTGTTCGAATCCTATGATTATATGTCGCAGGACGGTGAGGGCGCGAACAATATCAACATGGGTGCACAGGGCGACGTAGTAAATGAGCCTGATGCAGAAAAAAAATATTCGTGCGATACCCTAATATTCTCGGGCACCTTTTTATGTAACGGCTTTTTTCAGTAAAACATATTTACAGCACCATAAAACCTACGGAAAACTCATTTGAAATTTGTGTGCTACCTCATGTGTGCTACGTGGCAAAATTTAAGGCTACCGCCGACACCTCCTGTCAACGATAGCCCTTGATTTTACGCTATTTCTTAGAACTTACCTTCCTTCGCTGCTTCCTCGATCGAAACTGCAACCGCAACGGTAGCGCCAACCATCGGGTTGTTACCCATACCGATGAGTCCCATCATCTCTACGTGAGCCGGAACGGAAGATGAACCTGCAAACTGTGCATCAGAGTGCATACGTCCCAAAGTATCTGTCATACCATAGGAAGCTGGACCTGCTGCCATGTTGTCAGGATGGAGTGTACGGCCTGTACCGCCGCCGGAAGCAACTGAGAAATACTTCTTGCCTGCTTCAATTCTCTCCTTCTTGTATGTACCTGCAACTGGGTGCTGGAATCTTGTCGGATTGGTTGAGTTTCCTGTGATAGATACGTCAACGTTCTCTTTCCACATGATTGCAACGCCTTCGCAAACATCGTTTGCTCCATAGCAGTTTACCTTGCCGCGAGGACCATTCGGGTCCGAGTAAGATTTCTTAAATACTTCCTTCACAGTGTTTGTATAAGGATCATACTCTGTCTCAACAAATGTAAATCCATTGATGCGGGCAATAATCTCTGCTGCGTCTTTTCCAAGACCATTTAAGATTACGCGGAGTGGTTTCTGGCGAACCTTGTTTGCCTTCTCTGCGATTCCGATTGCGCCCTCTGCTGCTGCAAAAGACTCATGTCCTGCTAAAAAGCAGAAGCAGTCTGTCTCTTCTTCCAGAAGCATCTTGCCCAGATTACCATGTCCAAGACCCACCTTGCGGTTATCTGCAACGGAACCCGGAATACAGAATGCCTGAAGTCCCTCGCCGATTGCTGCTGCCGCATCTGCCGCTTTTCTACAGCCCTTCTTGATTGCGATTGCCGCACCGACTGTGTAAGCCCAGCAAGCATTCTCAAAGCAGATTGGCTGAATCTTCTTAACCTGATCATATACGTCAAGACCTGCGTCTTTTGTAATCTTCTCTGCCTCCTCGATGGAGTTGATACCGTAGCTCTTTAAAACCTCGGTAATCTTATCTATTCTTCTCTCATAGGATTCGAATAATGCCATAATTATTTTACCTCCTTATCTGTTCTAGGATCAATAATCTTAACAGCATCCGCAACACGTCCGTACTGACCTGAAGCCTTCTCCCATGCTGTATTCGGGTCATCACCCTTCTTAATAAAGTCAGTCATCTTACCAAGGCTAACAAACTTGTAACCGATAATCTTGTCGTCAGCATCCAGTGCGATACCTGTAACATAGCCCTCAGCCATCTCAAGATAACGAGGTCCCTTCTTCAGTGTACCGTACATTGTACCAACCTGGCTTCTAAGACCCTTTCCTAAGTCCTCAAGACCTGCGCCAACAGGAAGCCCTTCCTCGGAGAATGCGGACTGGGAACGTCCGTATACGATCTGTAAAAACAGCTCTCTCATAGCAGTGTTGATCGCGTCGCACACAAGGTCTGTGTTCAATGCTTCCATAACAGTTCTGCCCGGAAGCAACTCTGCCGCCATCGCTGCGGAATGTGTCATACCAGAACATCCGATTGTCTCAACCAGCGCTTCCTGAATGATACCTTCTTTTACGTTCAGGGACAACTTGCAGGCACCCTGCTGCGGTGCACACCAGCCTACGCCGTGTGTAAAGCCGGAAATATCTTTTACTTCCTTAGCCTTTACCCATTTCGCCTCTTCTGGAATCGGTGCACAACCATGATTACCGTCGCGTGCTACTACACACATTTCTTCAATTTCC
>CAJUII010000018.1:0-12493 GCA_910586405.1 uncultured Lachnospiraceae bacterium | reverse complement strand
ATCATGTGAAAACTCCTTTCGATTACTTAACTTTTATTTTGAATGTGTGACATACGTCTCACATTTTTAACGCAGGAACATATGCGCATATCACCATGATATTTACATACAACTCCTTATCATACGTCTTCTGTAAAAATGGACTATGATATGTTACCCACATATTGATATTTTCGCACATTTTTTGAAAAATAGCAATTAAAAAATCATAATTTTGTCAAAAAATTGTCAATTTTATAGAAAAAGCAAATTTATTTTGTTTTTATGGCGATTTCTCCCTGCTTTTTGTAAATGCTGTCCGCCTCGACATACCCTCGTACCATCGAAGTCGGATAGACGTTGGCATTGCGCCCGATGACAGTTCCCGGATTGAGCACGCTGTTGCAGCCGACCTCCACGTTGTCTCCAAGCATAGCCCCCATCTTTTTTAATCCTGTTTCTATATTTCCATAAGGAGACTTGACAACCACAAGCGTCTTATCGCTCTTGACATTGGACGTGATCGAGCCGGCGCCCATGTGTGACTTGTAGCCGAGAATACTGTCTCCTACATAATTGTAGTGAGGAACCTGCACTTTATTAAAAAGAATCACGTTTTTTAATTCTGTGGAGTTACCGACCACTGCGCCTTTCCCGACAATGGCATTTCCGCGGATAAATGCACAGTGGCGGATTTCTGCCTCCTCATCAATAATACAAGGTCCATTAATGCTTGCGGTGGGCGCTACTGTCGCTGACTTCGCAATCCAGATCTTATCACCGCGCTTTTCGTATTTGTCGGCTGGCAGCGTCTCGCCAAGCTCGACAATATAAGCCCCAATCTTTGACAACAGCTCCCATGGATATACCGCTCCGTCAAAAAGCGGTGCTGCGATTGTTTCCTGTAAATTATAAAGATTTTTGATTTGTAACTGTTCCATTTTGTTCTCCTTCTTTAGACAATAAACTGATCAAACTATCTGTTTTCATGAATATGACATCTCGCTTTCCGGCTCTTCGAACCCTGCCGCGCCTGCCATCAGGGACGCCCAGTACTCATCTGATGCGGGTTCGGCATCGGGTGGTGTGTTCTCTGTGGCGGGCATTGTATCCAGACTCGGCTGGAAGGTCTCCTCCTGAGAAGATTTTTCTGCCGGCGTTTCACCCGAATGCTCAAAGTCAAACTGTATTTTCTCATCTGTGTATTTTAAATAAGCGTCAAACGTTTTTCCTGCTTTTGACACAAAACCAGTTATTTTCTCTTTGGTTTTTCCGTTTGTAAAAAGCTCCTGTATGGTCCCCTCATGAATGGAAACCTGCGCTATGGTGTGTCCGACCTTAAATCCGCATTCGCACTCATAATACCATTGGCTCTTTTTTAGTTTATGCGCATTGCACCTGGGACATGCAAGATTTGTCTCTGTCGGTGCTGGTCTGTCTGGAAAATCAAAGACTGCCTGCCCGTCCTTTGTAAGCTTTAACGCCGCGTCAAACTTGGCGCCGCTCTTGGACAGAAAGCCTTCGATCTTATCTGTCTTTTTCTCGGAAAGAAGCTTTTTGACAATCGCATCCGACATCTTAACGCCTGCAATTTTTTGATTGATGAAAAAGCGGCAGCTATGCGCCGCATCTTCCTTGCTGTAATTGGCGCAGCCATAGCCAAACGATGTCTTGACCACCTCACCGCCGCACAAGGGGCAGACTACGTCTTTGAGCTTTTGCTGCTCAACATCATCAAAATCAAATTTCAGACCTGTCACCTTGCCGGACGCATCGCGGCTGAATATAATGCGCGCGTCAAATTTTTTGCCTGCTTTCGACTTAAAGCCGCGGATTGTTGAAGTCTTTCCATTTGTCAGCAGCTCCTTGATTTGAGACTCGGAAATATCCTTGCCTGCCATCTTGCCAATTGAGAATTTACAACTGTTTTCATCCAGCTTATCATAGTTGGCACAGCCATAGCCAAACGGCGTTTGGACAATTTCACCGCCGCAGAGAGGACAGACTGCCTCCTTGATCTTCTTAACCTCCACCTTTTCGAAATTAAAATTGACAAGATGTTTCCCATCATCACCCTTTTCCAGCACTAAAACGGCATCAAATTTTTTGCCGGATTTGCCTTTGAAGCCTCTGATTGTCCCTGTGATGCTGTTGGTCAGCAATTCCTTCACCTGCGCAGGCGTCAACTCCTTATCGGCTATTTTCCCAATAGCAAATTTACAACTGGCAGGCTCCTGCGGATTATAGTTGGCACAGCCATAGCCAAAGCCCTTTATCATCATCTGTCCGCCGCAGTCAGGGCAGACCACATCTTCCAATACCTGCGGTTCATTCTGCGTAAAGTCAAAATTAATTTCTATTTTGCCATCTTCATTTTTCTGTAGCCTCAGTGCTGCGTCAAACTTTTTCTTCTGTTTGGATACAAACCCGCTTAATACCGCCGTATGACCGTCTTTGACCAGCGCACTGCATTCCTCGTCAGACAGCGCTCTCCCCGCAATCGTGCCAATCACGAAATTGCAGCCGCTTCCGTCCTTTTGATAATTCGAGCACCCGTATCCAAACGGCGTTGTCACGATCACACCGCCACATGCGGGACACGCTGCCTCCAGCTTTCTGCGCGCGCCAAGCCCCTTTGCCCCTTTGCCGCTAAACTGGCTGATCTGGGCTGCAAGCTGCTGCGTCAGGTCCTGATCGCGAATCTGTATCGTCTCCCGCCGGATAAAGTCCTCAAGCTTTGCGCGGTAATCCTTCACATCAACCGTTCCGTTTGTGATGCCGTCCAGCCCCTTTTCCCACGAGGCCGTCATCTTGGGATTCAGCAGCGCTGGAACTGTCATCGCGACGACCTCATACACCATCTCGCCAAAATTCTGCGGCGTGATCACCTGCGTTTTCTGATTGAGGTTCAGATAACCAATCCGAATCAGCTTTTTGATAATCTCTGCCCGCGTCGCGCTTGTCCCGATGCCAGAACCTTTGATCTGCGCGCGAAGCTCCTCGTCCTCAATAAGCTGACCTGCATTTTCCATCGCAAGAATCATTGAACCAGATGTATACCGTTTGGGCGGTGTCGTCTTGCTCTCCCTGACTTCAAAGCCATTCACGACAAGAACATCGCCTTTTTTCAGCGTATTTGCCAGTGCAAGCAGCTTTTTGGCATTGTTCTTCTTCTCTTTGCTGGTATCCTCTGTGCTTTCACCGTTTTTTGCCTGCGTCGGGCTGACTGATTTATTGGGTCCGTCGGCTGGACGCTCGTCCTCGTCGGCATCCTCGAGCGTCTTGCCCAGAACCTCCAGAAATCCAAGCACTTTCAGCACCTTCGCAGATGCAAACAAGGACTCCTTTTCGATACCCACGACCAGTTTGAGCGTCTGGTATTCTGCCGGCGGATAAAAAATGCTTAAAAACCGCCGCACAATCAAGTCAAACACCTTGCTCTGAAGCGGCGTCAGCGTTCCCAGCTCTGTCAGCTGCCCCGTTGGAATGATGGCGTAGTGGTCTGTGACCTTGCTGTCGTCCGTATACTGGGTTTTTGCGATATTGGCATAGAGATTTTTGGACAATATATGATCGGTAAACTGCTGTGTTGGCGTGTATCCTTTTAAGGGCACCAGCGTCTTATCTATTTCCTTTGCAACCGCTGTCGTCAGCACTCTTGCGTCCGTTCTGGGATACGTTGTCAGCTTCTTTTCATATAGATCCTGTGCAACCTGCAGCGTCTGATCGGGGCTGATTTTAAACCGTTTTGCACACTCTGCCTGCAATTCTGCCAAATTAAACAGCAGCGGCGCTTTCTTCTTGGCAATCCCCTTCTCCAAGGTCTTGACAAGAGCTTCTTTTCCCTGAAAGGAATCAATTAAGCTCTCGGCATCTTCTTTTTCCTGAAACCCGTTTTCCTTGTAAAGCTTTGTGGATTCAAAATATACAGAACCCTCCACCGCCTTCCACTCCGCCTCAATATTAGCATCTGTGAAATCTCCAACGACTCTGTAAAAAGAAGTTTCCTTGAAATTGCGAATCTCGCGTTCTCTGTTGACAACCATGCCAAGAACACAGGTCATAACCCTTCCGATGGCAATGGCAGTGTAACCTTTTGTCGCCGCAGCATCATTCAGCAGTTTTCCGTATTTGACGGACATGACGCGCGAGAAATTAATGCCCATGGCATAGTCCTCAATAGAGCGCATAATGCCGGATTTCCCCAGATTTTCATAAGCCGACATCGGTTTTGCCTGCGCCATGCCGCGCTTGATCTCCGCCTCGGTCTGTGAGTCAATCCACACGCGCAGCTCCTGCATTCCTTTGCGGACACCGCCGAAATTTCGGATATTTTCTTCGATGGTCTGTCCTTCTTTTCCAGAGTCACCAGCCCAGTACACGGTGTCGATATCCTCCCGCTGAAGCAGCGCATGAACGATGTCGTACTGCTGTTTGACATTTTTGATGACGCCGTATTTGTATTTTTCGGGCAAGAATGGCAGATCCTGCAGAGCCCATTTCTTGTAGCGGATATCATACTCCTCCGGGTAGACCATCTCAACCAGATGACCGACGCACCATGTGATGACGTATGTGTTGTTTTCTATGTAACCATTGTATTTTCCTGACACCTGAAAAACCTTCGCGTAATCCTGTGCCACCGACGGTTTCTCGGTTATGATCAGTTTCTTTCCCAAGTTTTATTCTCCACCCTGTTCTATTTTTGTTTTAGAGCCTGCAGTACCTGCAGGACGGTCAATTGAAGCGCGTCGGGGATCTCCGCCCGCGCGGGTATGACTGCCTGGTACACTTTATCCGGACTATGCTCCAGCTCAAACACCGGATATGGGATCTCGAGCTGGTCGCAGACCATTTTCTGAAATTCATAGTAGTCCACGGTGTCCCGGCTTCCGATGTGGAAGATCCCTTTCAGATCATGGTCCAGAACATACTTTGCACACGCGCCCACCTGGTCTGTGAGGGTCACATTTACGTGGTCATTCGGATATGCTGCCAGCGGCTCCCTGCTCGCACTGTGCTCCCGCAGCAGCTGTATTCTCGGGCAGTCCGGCGCCCATACAGACGGGATGCGGAATATGATCAGCTGCCCGGAAAGTTTATGCTCCAGCATCGCCTCGCAGTCCCTCTTGTATTTTCCATAATCTGATCCGGGGTTCGGCTGTGCCTCCTCCGTCCACGGCTGGGACATATCCCCGTCAAATACATTGGCAGTCGATATGAACAACAGCCTTTTTGCTTTTCCGCCCAGCCAGTCAGCCAGTGTCTCGTGAAATCGGTATTGTGCCTGAAAATCTCCCCGCATGGAAGATATCACGACATCGGGGTTCTCTTTCTCCAAAATGCTGATCAGCGCGTCCAAGTCCTCCGCCGGCAGCTGATAGCCGCCCTCCACTTCGTGGTGTCCTGCGGTGACCACCACCTCATACGCTTGTGTCAGGCTCTCTTTGATGGCACGCCCTACAAGACCTGTTCCTCCGATAATAAATACTTTTTGTTTCATCCCTGTTCCTCCGATTTGTAAATATTTCCACTATTCGACTGGCGGTACTGGCAAAACCTCAAACAATTCATATAAACGCATCATCCCCTGTTTTGCTGTTGTACTCGATTGGTGTGAAAACTGGTTTAAAAAAATTCATAGTCCCTGCCCATCCGTGTTACGCTCTTTTGCATTGCGGAACTAACAGACTGGAAAGGGACTGTCAGACCGACAGTCCCTTTCCAGTCTGTTTATTTCTTTGTGATATACCCCTGCGCTTTGAGAAGCTCTGCGCAGAGTACGGCACCGCCTGCCGCGCCGCGCACTGTATTGTGCGAAAGTCCGACAAACTTCCAGTCGTAAACACTGTCCTCGCGGATTCGTCCTACAGAGACACCCATGCCATTTTCATAATCAACATCAAGGCTTACCTGTGGTCTGTTATCCTCCTCAAGATACTGGATAAACTGCTTTGGTGCACTTGGAAGGTTCAGTTCCTGTGGCACTCCTTTGAAATTCACTAATTTCTCAATCAACTGCTCTTTGGTCGGCTGCTTTCTGAACTTGACAAACACGGCAGCCGTATGGCCGTTTAATACTGGTACACGGATACACTGGCAGGTGATGACAGGCGATGCCGCCGGCTCAATCACACCGTCCTTGATCTCGCCCCAGATTCGAAGCGGTTCCTTCTCGCTCTTCTCCTCCTCGCCGCCGATGTACGGGATAATATTGCCCTCCATTTCAGGCCAGTCCTTAAAGGTTTTTCCAGCGCCAGAAATCGCCTGATAGGTCGTCGCAACCACCTCATACGGCTCAAACTCTTTCCATGCTGTCAGGACAGGCGCATAGCTCTGAATCGAGCAGTTTGGCTTGACTGCCACAAATCCTCTTGTCGTGCCAAGGCGCTTTTTCTGGAACTCAATAACCTTCATGTGTTCAGGATTGATCTCAGGCACCACCATCGGAACGTCAGGTGTCCATCTGTGCGCGGAATTGTTGCTGACTACAGGGGTCTCTGTCTTAGCATAATCTTCCTCAATCTTCTTGATTTCTTCTTTGGTCATATCCACTGCGGAAAATACGAAGTCAACCTCGGAAGCAACCTTCTCCACTTCATTGACATTCATAACGACAAGATTCTTGACTGCCTCCGGCATCGGTGTTGTCATTTTCCATCTGTCACCGACTGCCTCTGCATATGTTTTTCCAGCAGAACGCGGACTTGCCGCGATTGTCGTCACCTCAAACCACGGATGGTTCTCCAAGAGCGCTATAAATCTCTGTCCTACCATACCTGTCCCGCCAAGAATACCTACTTTTAATTTTTCACTCATTTTTCTCCTCCATTCTGCTGATCGAACTATCAGCATCAAAATTTACTTGATAGATTATATATTTTAGTTATCAAGTGCCAAACATTAGTTTGCCATCTTTTCTTACAACAGCATTTCTTTCTGTATCATAAATATAGATACCCTCTTCTAAATTTTTTAAATAGGATATAATAAATTCTTCAAACGAATCTGCAATCAAATTGCGTTCTCCTTCATTATACCAAAACGTTATGATCTGTCCAACATTTCCACCTTCAGCAGGATCATAATCAATACAAATAGCATGCCCATCGGCAGTACTTGCAAATGGTATCCATTTAGAATTACACCATTTATCCTTTATTCCCTCCTCAGGCTCTGCTTTGATACCATCTTGATCACATTGCGGCTCTACTATTTTAAATGCATCCCAATTTTCCAAAATATCCTTTGCAGAATTTAGACTAAATAAGTCAAACAAAGAATCTCCGATATCACCCTGTCCATTGTGCAGCTTATATAAATTTTTAAATTCCACTGGCAATGTAAGACCTGTTTCTGATTCGATCTGATTCAGCATAATATCATCTACTGGTTCATTAAAACATAAATCTGCATCTTGAATACTTGTGACAGCACTTACAAATTTCTCTGCCAGAGTCATATATTTTCCCTCATGATTCATTTAAGACTTAAATACTCCTTTTGAATACGAAGAACCTCCCGCATCGCATCTGGCCCCGGCGCGCCGATTGTCGTGCGCTTGTTGACACAAGTCTCAAGGCTGACTGCCTCAAAAAGCTCCTGTTCAAATACTGGACTGATTGCCTTTAACTCCTCAAGGGACAGCTCATCAATCGCCTTGTCCTTCTCGATGCAATACAATACAAGCTTTCCGATAATGCCATGTGCATCCCGGAATGGCACCCCATGATTTACGAGATAATCCGCCGCGTCTGTGGCATTGGTAAAGCCCTTCATGGCGCTTGTTTTCATGACCTCTTTGTTGAATTTTAATGTGTTTAACATTCCCGTAAACAGCGCCACACAGCCCTTCACAGTGTCAATCGCATCAAAGGTCAGCTCCTTGTCCTCCTGCATATCTTTATTGTATGCCAGCGGAAGCCCTTTCATTGTCGTGAGGATTGATACCAACGCGCCATATACGCGCCCTGTCTTGCCGCGCACCAGCTCTGCGATATCAGGATTTTTCTTCTGCGGCATGATGCTGCTGCCGGTCGAGTACGCGTCGTCGATTTCCACGAAATGATATTCATTACAATTCCATATGATAATCTCCTCGCTGAAACGGCTAAGATGCATCATAATGGTAGACAGTGCAGACAACAGCTCGATCACATAGTCGCGGTCTGCCACAGCGTCCATGCTGTTGAGTGTCGGACCACTGAAATCAAGAAGCTGTGCCGTATAATCCCTGTCTAATGGATAGGTAGTTCCCGCCAATGCACCTGAGCCCAGCGGACAGTAATTCATCCGGGCATAGATGTCATCAAGCCGCTGTCTGTCGCGCTTGAACATCTCAAAATATGCCCCCATATGATGTGCCAGCGTGATCGGCTGTGCCTTCTGCAAATGCGTGAAGCCGGGCATATAGGTCTCTATATTTTCTTCCATAATATGAAGGATACTTTCAAGCAATTCTTTTAGAAGTGAATTGATCTCAACGACTTCATACCGTGTGTAAAGCTTCATATCAAGCGCAACCTGATCATTTCTGCTCCTGCCTGTGTGAAGTTTCTTGCCCGCATCACCGATTCTGTCAATCAGATTTGCCTCCACAAAGCTGTGAATATCTTCATATTCGTCTGTGATCTCCAACGTTCCGTTTTCAACGTCACTTAAAATCCCTTCTAATCCTGACAGGATTTGATTCTTCTCATCCTCCGTCAGTATTTCCTGCTTCGCAAGCATTTTTACATGCGCCATGCTGCCCTCTACGTCCTGCCGAAAAAATTTCTGGTCAAATGAGATTGATGCATTAAAATTATAAACAAGCTTGTCTGTTTCCTTGGTAAATCTGCCGCCCCAAAGCTGTGCCATCTTATCGTCGCCTCCTGTTGTTTTCGGAATTTTCTTGTGGTTTTGAAAAGTGCTTTCTATCCACAGTACACATGACACAAATTTTCAATTCCACTTTCGTACCGATTATAAATATTAGTAATAATAGCATAATTTTTCTTGTGTTGCAATAAAAAATTCGAAAGCAAAAAACAGACAACCGCCTAGTGAGGTCAGTTGTCTGTATCGCGCGCAGCGCTTAGAGGCTGTTTGCTCTAAGCACTCATTCTGTTGAATACTAGCCTATAAATCACAGTTATTGACTGTTCTTGGGAATGGTATCACATCTCTGATATTTCCCATACCGGTCAGATACATGACGCAGCGCTCAAATCCAAGTCCAAATCCTGCATGTCTGGCAGTTCCATAACGTCTCAAATCCAGATAAAAGTCATAATCTGCCGGATTCAGATGGCATTCTTGCATCCGTCCTTCCAATACATCAAGCTTATCCTCCCTCTGGCTGCCGCCAATGATCTCTCCAATCCCTGGTACTAAGCAATCCATCGCCGCAACCGTTTTGCCATCATCGTTGAGTTTCATATAAAATGCCTTGATTTCCTTGGGATAATCAGTCACAAATACAGGGCGGCCATAGAGTTTTTCTGTCAGATACCGCTCGTGCTCTGTCTGTAGGTCACAGCCCCATGAAACTTTATACTCAAACTCATCATTGTGCTTTTCAAGCTCTGCGATGGCATCGGTGTAGGTAATATGTCCAAACTCAGAATTTGCCACATGCTGTAATCGTTCGATCAATCCTTTGTCCACAAATTGATTAAAAAATGCCATCTCTTCCGGTGCATTTTCGAGCACATAGTTGATAATATACTTAAGCATACTCTCAGCAAGCATCATGTCATCCTTGAGATCTGCAAAAGCGATCTCCGGCTCGATCATCCAAAATTCTGCCGCATGGCGTGTCGTGTTTGAATTTTCAGCACGAAAAGTCGGACCAAAAGTATAAATGTTTTTGAACGCCATAGCATACGTCTCTCCGTTTAGCTGCCCGCTGACTGTAAGATTTGTGGGTTTGTTAAAGAAATCTTTGCTAAAATCAATCTGTCCGTCCACCATAGGCAAGTTATTCAAATCAAGTGTCGTAACCTGAAACATTTCACCTGCACCCTCGCAGTCGCTTCCTGTGATCAGTGGCGTATGGACATACACGAAATCACGCTCCTGGAAGAATTTGTGTATCGCATAAGCGCAGAGCGAACGCACCCGAAACACTGCTTGAAATGTGTTTGTACGCGGTCTCAAATGAGAAATGGTTCTAAGATATTCAAAGCTGTGTCTCTTTTTCTGCAAAGGATAATCCGGTGTAGAGTCCCCTTCAATTTCAATTTTCACTGACTGTATCTCAAATGGCTGCTTTGCCTCTGGCGTCAGTGTCACAATACCTGTCGCAATCACCGCAGCCCCCACATTGAGCTTTGAGATTGCTGTGAAATTGTCCAGTTTATCACTATATACCACCTGGAGCGGTTCAAAAAAGGTGCCATCATTGATGACCAGAAACCCGAATGTCTTGGAATCCCGCTTGCTTCTGAGCCAACCGCCAACTGTCACCTTCTGATCTGCATATTCTTTGTAATTGTGTTGTAATTCACGTATGTTTATCATACTCGTTTTTCCTTTCTTTCATTAAGTATTTGAATGATTTTCAAACAGAAAAAAGTCCATTCACGCTGCTTCCCATTATACCTTTTTCAGGCTATGTACGCAATCATGTCTGGACTTTTCCTGAATATTTTCATGATCGATATCAGTTCGTGCAAATGATTGCACGCTGGTCTACTGAGCAACTTGCATCTGCGCCATCTCAATAATATCTGAAATCTCCATACCGGACTTCTGTACTGCCATTCTAAGCTCATTCAATTCTTCCATCTTCTGCATCTCCAGAAGTTCATTCAGTTCTTCTTTCTCCTTCTTGATGCGTATAGAAAGTGCATCAATCAGTTCTTCCTTCTGAGTAATTTTCTCCTGTAATGATTTCTTTGCTCCTCTTGCCATAGTTCTTCTCCTTATACTAACACATAATATTTTATTTTATATGTAATCATTATATGGACAAGAAAGGAAATTTATGCATACTTTTCTATTTTTTTACACGTCTTTTCTTCTCAAAAAAGTGATCGACTTCCTTTTTTACATTTTCAGGTGACATGGATTTGGACAGATAACCTTCAGGTTTGAGCGCGATGACTTTGCTCACACTCTCCTTATCCACCTTGCTCGTCAAAAAGATCACTGGAATATCTGCAAATTCCTTCTCCGAACGAATCATCCCCAGCACTTGACTGCCGTCACAGACAGGCATCTCATAGTCCAGCAAGATCAAATCTGGTCTGTCCAGTGTAATCCCTCGGATTGCAGACATCCCTGACTTTGCTGTAAGAACTTCATAATCATCACTGAGCAAATCCGACATAGCCCTTAACATAAAATCCGAATCGTCCACCACAAGAACTTTCTTTTTATGGCTGATTTCTGTTTTTTCTACCTTGTTTTGACTCAGATATTTACCTACCTCAGCCATGGCATTCTCCGTGATAATCGAGACACCGCCTTCGGTCTGAAGCTGCTCCGACGCAGTTGCACAGTAGGCAAAATATCCCTTTCCTGTATCAAACAGCAGGCTGTACTGCGGACTCTGCTTCTCAAATACTTTTTGAAACTGCTCATAGGTCAGCAGTTGTTCCTCCTTCAGCTCGAACTGGTCGGAGTTCGGAAAATGTCCCTTCATGCGCTCTACAAGCTGCTTTGCAACATATCTTGAGGCATTCATCAACATCACACTCACTGCCTCCGAGCTTGTATCCATCACACTGCCGATCGTGCTGACGATCAACTGCTCTTCAAATATCAGATAAAACTCCCATCTCTTTTTATCTCTTGTCCTATAGATCAGACGATAGTAAATACCATCTCCAAATTTCTCACCGCCGTAACAATTGCTGATTAGTCGTGCATCTAATTGGAACATGCTGTGAAGAAGACTCGCAAGCGTCTGTGACATCACTGCCTGTTCCTCCTCAGGCTGAAGATTTTCCCACTGCTTTACGCTCTCACCGCTCACGATCGCGTGATCCTCTATTAATGAATGACCAATCAACCAGCCTGCACACACACCCAGAAAATGATTGACAGATTCCGGTGAATATTTATTTAACTCTAATTCTCTCTCCAGTGCCGGAATCGTTCTTTCACGAAAATTCTGATGAATGCGCCTGTGTACCTCAAGTCCCGCATAATCAATCGAAACCATGTATGCCTCTTCATCCGCAAAGTGCTTTAGCGCATGATCCCTGAAATACTTGATCGCCTCCTGACAAACCCATTGGCTTTTCTCCTCCTGCTGTCCAAAATCAAACAGCTTATTTAGAATACTGAACAGTTTCTTGTGTTCCTTGTCTATAATATCCACCCCAATATTATACCGTTCGTTCCATACTAATTGATTTCCCATGTGTTCTTCTCCTTTGCCCTCATAGTAACTGTTGATGAAATATCAATTTAAATAGTTGTATCCCTCAGACTACAAAAATTCCAATATAACTCATTATAACATATAACATTAATAATCGTTACTACTTTTTTCATTTTTTTCAAAAATTTTCCGCAATTCTCA
>CAJUII010000017.1:39227-44731 GCA_910586405.1 uncultured Lachnospiraceae bacterium | reverse complement strand
AGCTCTTGGTGCGTGCCGCTCTCGCGGATTTCGCCCTTGTGCATGACGATGATCTTGTCCGCGTGCTGGATTGTGGACAGACGGTGCGCGACCATGATCGTCGTCCTGCCCTCCATCAGCTTTTCCAATGCCTGCGTGATCAGGCGCTCCGTCTCAGTGTCAATGTTTGCCGTCGCCTCGTCCAGCACGAGAATGGTCGGCTGATAGGCGAGCGTGCGCGCAAAGGATAATAACTGCCGCTGTCCCGCAGAGAGCGTGCTGCCGCGCTCCGTCACCGGCTCATCGAAGCCGTTTGGCAGCTTGTCGATAAAGGAATCCGCATTCACAAGCTGCGCCGCGCGCTCAATCTCCTCGCGTGAGATGTCCTCGTTTTGCAGCGAGATATTGCCCTTGATATCCCCTGTGAAGATAAACACATCTTGCTGCACCTGACCGATCGCGCGCCGCAGGGCATCCTTGTCAATCTCCTTGATGTTCACGCCATCAATTAAAATCTCTCCCCGCTGGACATCATAATAGCGCCCGATCAGATTCAGAATTGAGGACTTTCCTGCGCCCGTAGCCCCCACAAAGGCGATCTTCTCCCCCGGCTCAATGCAAAAGCTCACATCTTTTAATATGTACTCTTCTTTTTCATAGGCAAACCAGACATGCCGAAACTCAATGCGGCCGTTCATCGCGACCGTTCTCGGGCGTTCAGGATTCACAATCTCCGGCTTTTCATCCAAAATCGTAAAAATCTTCTCCGCAGACGCAAGCGACGACTGCAATGTGCCAAACTGCTCCGCCAGCTCCTGAATCGGCTCGAAAAAAGAACTGATATAATTGAGAAACACAAACAGCGTTCCCAGAGAAACCGTTCCCGCAAGCACCGACGCGCTTCCCTGACCGATGACAATCACCATCGCAAAGACAGAGAGCATGTAAATTGACGGGCGAAATACTGCAAAGATCATCACCTCGCGCCAGTTTGCCCGGAAAAGCTGCGCACTCTTTTCTGAAAATTCTTCAAACTTTTCCTCCTCGCGGGCAAAAATCTGTATCAGCTTCATGCCGGAAATATGCTCAGACAAGAATGTATTTAATTCCGTAATGCGATTTCTCGTAATGCGGTACGCCCTCCGCGACAGAAACCGGAAAAAGAAAGTCAGCCCTGTCACAAACGGAATCAGAAGAAACGAGTACAGCGCCATGCGCAGATTAATCGAGAGCATCACAACCGCAAAGCCAAGGATTTTCACTGTATTTTTAAACAGTTTTGCAAGTATTTGTGAAAACAGCTCGTTCACTGCCTCCGTGTCATTGGACACGCGCGTCACCAGCTTTCCGACCGGCTGCGTGTTAAAAAAGTTCACGGACAGGCCAAGCAGGTGTGCAAATACCTCCTCGCGCATTTTGTATATAACCGACTGCCCCACATTCTGCAAAATCCATGTATTGGAGGCATTGAACACAAAGCCCAGCAAAAGCATCAGCGCGTACAGTGCCCCCGCGGCAAGAAGCCCGCCAAACGCCTCCTGCGTCCCCAATGCCCCCGGCTGTCCGGCATTGCCTATATACTTGTCAATGGCATTCCCAATAATCATCGGTTTGTATAATTCCACTCCGATCAGCGCAATCACCAGCACCGAGGAAAGTAACATTTTCCACCGGTGCGGTTTCAAATATGTAAGCAGCCGCTTCATTTCGATCTCCTTTTAAAATCTGTTCCTACTCAAAATCTGCCTCGTCATACACATAATCTTTAAAGTAATCTGCTTCGTCGCCCTCGTCCAGCCACAGCTCAAACCATCCCAGAAAATCCTGCCGCTCACAGCAGGGCTGGACGCCCACGTCCGCAAAATTCCAGACTTCTCCGCGGCATTTGCCCGTGATAATCAGATGATAGCTCATGCCGCAGCCTTTGTCCGCCAGCTCGATATTTCCCCGGTAAACCTTATTTTCCATGTCAGCCTCAATAAGCTCTTCCTCTCTGTCGTCGTCCTCCCAGAGCCAGAAGGTATCCAGCATAAATGGCTTTGCCAGCTCTTGACAGGGACAGCTCTCCAGCTCATTAAACACATGTTCGCATCCATTGCCAACCTTCTGCAAAAACAGCCGGTACGCCTGCGGAAGCTGGACTTTATGGCAAGCCTCAAACGCTGCAATCGCCTCCTCTGAAAGACATGCGCCCATATTAATATGAAGCGCGTTTACTTTTTCCTGAATCCTGTTTATCACTTTTTCATAATCCTTTGGGTCGTAAATCGCCATATCAATTCCTCCTTTACAATGTCGAAACCGCAAGATTTTTTGCCGCTTCAAGCTGCTGTCTCTCAAACATTTCTTTGTAAATGCCCCCGAGCGCCATCAACTCCTTGTGGTTTCCGCACTCCTTTGCCTCCCCGTCCTCGAGCACCAGAATCCTGTCGGCATTCTGAATCGTGGAAATGCGGTGTGCGATTAGAATCGTCGTCTTCCCGCGCCGGTTCTCCTTTAAATTCTGGAGGATTCTCTCCTCCGTGTCCGTGTCCACCGCAGACAGCGCATCGTCAAGAATCAGAATCGGCGCATCTTTTTTCAGGGCGCGCGCAATCGAGCTGCGCTGTTTCTGCCCGCCGGAAAGCGTGACACCGCGCTCCCCGACGATCGTGTCATAGCCATCTGGAAACGCAATGATATTCTCATGAATACACGCCGTCTTGGTCGCGCGGACAATCTCGTCCATCTCCTCGTCCTCCGTCCCGAAGGCAATGTTGGATTTGAGGGTATCTGAGAACAGGAAATTGTCCTGCGGCACGTAGGCAATGTTCTCGCGCAGCGTCTTGAGCGGAATATCGTTGATATCCCTGCCGTCGAGAAAAATCATGCCGCGCTTTGTATTATAGAGATGCAGCAGCAGATTGACCAGCGTGGACTTGCCGTTTCCGGTGCGCCCTATGACCGCAAGCGTCGTCCCCGCCTTGACGTCGAGGCTGATATCTTTAAGCGTCGGCTCGCTGTGCCCCCGGTGCAGAAAGGTCAGATGGTTCAGGCGGATATCGCCCTTTAGTCCCTCCACACATGCCATATGCTTCCCGTCCGCAATCTCCGGCTGCTGTTCAAATACCTCTTGTAACCGTTTGATGCTTGCGCCGCCCCGCGAAAAGGAGTTGATGGCGTCCCCGCAGGCGATCATCGGCCACACCAGCATCATAATATATTGATTAAATGCGACAAACCGCCCGATCGTGATCTCGCCGGTCAGCACCAGATACCCGCCATAGAGCAGCGTGAGCAGACTGCTGACGCCGATGACCACATCCAGCAGAGGGATGACAATCGACTCTAGCTGAGCAATTCTTAGATTTTTCTTTTTCGCCTTCGCATTTGCCTGCGCAAATGCTTTGATCTGCGACTGCTCCCGCACAAAAGCCTTGACCACGCGCACGCCCGAAAAGCTCTCCTGCACAAAGTCCGTCAGCTCCGACAGCGCCTCCTGGCGCTCCTGAAAACGCGCCTGCATCAATTTCCCGCAGTACAGCTCCCCAAACGCGATCAACGTCATCGGTACAACGGCTGCCAGCGTCAGCTTCAAGTTGACATAGAGCATCATCTGGGCGATGACCATCACCGTCATCACCACAGCGTCAAAGGCGGAGATGACCGCGGGACCGATGGCGATGAGCACCGCGTTCAGATCACTCGTAAAGCGCGTCATCAAGTCGCCCGTCTTATGTTCATTATAGTACTCCACATCCAGCGTCTCCAGATGCCGAAACAGATCGTCGCGCAGCTCATGCTCGATCGCGCGCGCCGCGCCAAATAGAAAATATCGCCACAAAAAACGCCCCACTGCGAGCGTGAGACCAATACCAAGTATGATGCCGATATT
The DNA here is from genome assembly GCA_910586405.1 of uncultured Lachnospiraceae bacterium. GTDB lineage: Bacteria > Bacillota > Clostridia > Lachnospirales > Lachnospiraceae > COE1. Next base: position 40,878 of record CAJUII010000017.1, on the reverse strand, counting down.
GTACAACACTCCATTTCGGTCAATGGAGTGTGCCGCAAGCCCGTCCGTGATCACGCCCGTCGTCTTTGGAATATAGAGATTTGCAAAATCCAATATAAATAAGGTAATGATACCTCCAATGTACTGCCACTTATGCCGCCTGATATACTGCCAGATCAACCGAAACTGTTCCATGTGTCCGCCCTCCAATACACCTATACGAATATTGTATTTGATTTTACCGATGCTGTCAATTCTCCCCCGACCCGATCAATCAATAAAATGTAAGTTTTTGGGAAATCATGGTTGCATTTTTTGCCAAACTAAATTATAGTTTATATACACATTAAAATAAAAATGGAGGAATTAGCCTATGAAAAGAATAGTACCCAGACGGCTGCTAAGCCTTGTACTAACAGGAATGCTCATAATAACAGGATTCGATGTCGCTCCAGTTCATGCAGCAGAAGAATCAATCCGCCATGAATCCATGACCGACACCCTTGAACTTCTAAATGAGACAGCGGAAGCCGAACGCTCGATGCAGACCGAGGTACACATTGAGACTTCCGAGCAGCAGACGCAATCTGCCAAAGAATCTACCAAAGAACAGACAGAAGCTGCTGGCGAGACGGCTCAAGAGCAGTCGGAAGGTCCCGTCGAGTCGTCCGAGCAGAACACTGAGACCGCTGACACCGAATCAGCGCAACAGACGGAAACTGCCAATGAAGCTTCCGAGCAGCAGACAGACTCCTCTGACCAAGCTTCCGAGCAGCAGACAGACTCCTCTGACCAAGCTTCCGAGCAGCAGACAGACTCCTCTGACCAAACCTCAGAACAGCAGACAGAGGCGCTAACCGAAAAGCCAACAACTGTAGAATCGGAGACACAAGCCGAGGAATCGGAGACAGTAGCGTCTGAGGAATCGGAGACCTTGGAATCTGAAACAGAAGAATCTGACACAACAGAATCCGAAATCGCAGAAACCGAAACCGCAGAGACTGAAACAGAAGAATCTGACATACCGTTCGAAATTGTTGTCAATCCGCTTTACGAAGGTCTCATAAGCGCCGATGAAATCGAGGCGCAGCTTGGCCTATACCAGGACATACGCCTGCTCTCTGAAAGCGACCAAACCTCCTTTGATACACTCGAGGACGCCGCAGCTTACGTAAGCCGCCAAATGGTTGCACGCGCAGCAGATATTTATGCAACAATTCCGCTGAGCATTGTGGACGACAGCGGCATCGCACACACTGAATACCCAAAAACGCTTTTTAATGCCTCCGTCGCACATACAGAGGAATGTTCCGGGCAGGAGGGCGATACGCTGAGATGGTCGCATGGAGGTTATGCTTATTCATATTCCACAAATGAAGAAGCAAATACATACACCGCCTTCCTCAAGCCTGTATACTACACCACCTATGAACAGGAACAGGAGCTTACCGCCAAAGTCAATGAGGCGCTCGATGGTATGGCATTGTCCGGCAAGAGCGACTACGAGAAAGTCAAAGCCATACACGATTACATCTGTGATACCGTAAATTATGATTTTACTAATCTTGAAGATAAGAACTATACACTCAAATACACCGCCTACGCAGCGCTCTGCAACAACACAGCAGTCTGCCAGGGATATGCAGTTGCGTTCTACCGCATGTGCAAAGAG
>CAJUII010000017.1:27703-39127 GCA_910586405.1 uncultured Lachnospiraceae bacterium | reverse complement strand
CCTATGTCCAGATTGTCCTATGTTGACCAGGGTTCTCTTGTAGACGGATTAAACAAAGATAATCCCGCCTACGAATACACAACCATCGATGACACCAAAGTTAGCACAACAGCAAACCAGAAACCCAAGCTGCTCATCTACTTCAACACAGGATGCATGAATAGCCAGAGCACAATCCGTGCCATTGCCGGGCATGATTTCGGCAATGTAGACATCTACGCTGCCGAGATGCTTTCACATAGCAAAGAGGCGGTCGCTGAGTTTAAAGCAGCATACGCCAATGATACCATAACCTTTACTTACGATACTTCGCAACCTTCACCTTATATACCATACAGCCAAACCTACAACGACGCATTCAGTTATATCAGTTTAAGCGGCGGTGACGCATCGCGCATCAGCCTGCCTCTGCTCTGTTATATTGATGCGAACAATAAGCTCCAAAACTTAACTCAAGGTATCCAGAACGCCAGCCAGATTGAAGTCAATCTAAAAAAATACTGTGGCATGACATCAGACCCTGACAAGCCAGGTGAAGACCCTGATAAGCCAGGTGAGGACCCTGATAAGCCAGGCGAAGACCCTGATAAGCCAGGTGAGGACCCCGATAAGCCAGGTGAGGACCCTGATAAGCCAGGCGAGGACCCTGATAAGCCGGGTGAGGACCCTGATAAGCCAGGCGAAAATCCTGATCAACCAGGTGACTCAGACACTACACCAGCCATTGAATATACGGTCAACTTCAACACACAGGGACACGGCAATGCGCCTCAGTCATACACGGGCATCAAATCCGGTGAGTTAATCCAAAAGCCCGCGGACCCGAATGCACAGGGATACCGTTTCGATGGATGGTATAAAGATTCCTCCTGCAAGACTGCATGGAATTTTAACACTGACAAAGTGACTGCGGATACCACCCTGTATGCGAAGTGGGTAAAATTAGACGCACCCGCAGACGAAGATATCTCTAAGTATCCTACAGACCAGAGAAAAGACCTCAAGCCCATCGCTAAGATCGCTGAGATCAAAGCAAAGGTTTATGACGGCACACCCTACACCCCTGTTGTGAAAGTGACCGTTTCTGACGGCGGTAAACAGATCACGCTGACAGAGGGTGCGGACTACAGAGTACTGTATGCGAATAATATTGTTCCAGGAACAGCTAAAGTAATCGTGCGCGGAAACGGCGCCTACAAAGGAGAGATCACAAAAGATTTCCAGATCACCAAGAAACCGCTCAAGAACTTGAATATCGTGGCGGGCGGCATGTCCGCGGACGCCAAGACTGACAACCTGCCAGTCTATGTATACGACGGCGCAGTTGAGCTTGTGAAGGGAACTGATTACACCCTCTCCAACCTCACAGATGTCAAAGGCTCCTCTGCAAAGATAACAGTCACCGCAGCGAAGAACAGCAAATACTATGAGGGCTCTGTCACGACAAAGGTCACGCTCTACAAGGCAGATGCAGACAAGATCATCAATGCAGAACATGTCACCTTAAGCGCGAAATCTGTACCCTATACAGGGAAGGCTGTCACCAGCGTTGTACCGACTGTCAAGATTGGCAATGTCACCCTCGAGAAGAACAAACAGTACAAAGTTCAGTACAAGAATAACACCACGGCAGGCACCGCGCTTGTGATCATTACCGGCAAAGGACAGTATAAAGGCAAAGTTGTAAAATCCTTTACCATTGAGCCGTCAAAGTCCAAATTTACAGTCAGCAGCATCTCAGACAGAACCTACAACGGCAAGCTGCAAAAACCAATTGTTATTGTAAAAGATGGCACCAAGAAGCTCAAAGTAAACAGAGACTATACTGTGACCTACGCCAAGAACCTCTCCGCTGGAAAAGCGACCGTGACGATCACAGGCATCGGAAATTATGCCGGCTCTGCCCCTGTGACTGCCAACTTTACCATCAAGTCCCAGAAGATTTCTAAGATTACTGTAAAGGGTACGCTGTCAAAGGGCATTGTGTTAACGTACAACAAAAAACCGCTTGTGGAAGGCGTTGACTACAAACTGACCTTAGGCACAGCGAAAAAAGGCAAAACACAAATCTCCATCACTGGCATCGGCGACTTTACAGGAACAATCACGAAATCTGTCAAAAATTAAGTCTACACGGCAAATTCCGAAAGCAAAACTCCATATAAACTATGGAGTTTTGCATATTCATGCAATCTCAATAAAAAGTGCGTTTTATATATGTAAAATATTGACAAAAAATTCAAAAAATATTGTTGCTATCAACACATTTAACAAAATTTAACAAATACGATTGATATTTTTGCAAATCTAAATTATAGTTTATCTATACCTTATCATAAATACGGTACGATTCCGCCCGGCAGCACACTATCGTTTTTATGGTGCTTTACCTGGCTTTTCTGTCCGTATCAGCTCCGCACAACTGCGGAAAATTTAGAATGGAGGAATAGGGTTATGAAAAGAAACTTGCCCAAAAAGCTGCTAAGCCTGCTGCTATCAGGTATGTTAGTTGTGACAGGCTTAGACGTGACAACAGTCCGCGCAGCAGAACCGTCTGCGGCTGTTGAGGCAGAGACCACTTCAAGCGAATCTCAGGCTGTAGCAGAGACTGCTTCAAGTGCATCTCAGAATGAGACAATGACAGAATCACAGGCTGTGACAGAGGCCGCAGCTGACGAATCGCAGGCTCCGGCGGAATCAGGTTCCGATGAGTCACAAACTGCAATGGAGTCAGACACTGACGAACCGCAGACTGCGACCGAATCAAGCGCCGACGAATCACAGACTGCGACCGAATCAGGCGCTGACGAATCACTGACTGCGCCTGAATCTGAGACAAAGGAATCACAGACTGCGACCGAATCACTGACTGATTCCGAGACAGAGGAATCGCAGACTGCGACCGAATCCGTAACTGACGAATCACCGACTGATTCCGAGACAGAGGAATCACAAACTGAATCCGTAACTGACGAATCGCAGACTGAATCTGAGACAGAGGAATCCGAATCTGAGACAGAGACGGAAACACTTCCCAGCTTCTCACTGTTTGAGGTAAATCCGCTCTATGCAGATTTGATCGACGCCTCACAGGCAGAAGAACAGTTTGAAGGCAAGGCGCTGCTCGCAGAACCCCGCGAGGAAGCAACCTGCCAGACACTCGAGGAAGCGGCAGCCCATCTTCGCGAGAAGATGATCGTGCGCGAAGGCACAGTGGTCATCAATATGCCCTCGAAGGCGCTCTTAGGATACAACTTCAACACATTCTTTAACGCAGTTTTTGAAGCTGCCTTTGAGTACAGCGACGCGTGCAGCGGACAGGAAGGCGATGCACTGCGCTGGGCTACGAAAACCCGCGGCCTCGACGGAACCAGCCCTGACCAGGAAAACTACCGTCTTGTATTTACAATCACCTACCACTCCACCGCGGCACAGGAGGAAGAACTGACTGCCGCTGTGAACGCTGCACTCAGCGAGTTGAACTTAGACGGCAAGTCCGACTATGAGAAAGTCAGAGCAATCCATGACTACATCTGCGACCATGTAGACTATGACTATTCTCTGAAAAAATACTCCGCTTACGATGCGCTGTGCACAGGAACAGCAGTCTGTCAGGGATATTCCGTCCTCTTCTACCGTATGTGCAAAGATGCAGGACTCTCTGTTCGTATCATTTCCGGTACAGGAAATGGCGGCGCGCATGGCTGGAATATTGTCAGAGTCGGCGACAGCGCAAGAGCAGCCGGACAGTATTACAATGTAGACTGTACGTGGGACGGCATGGACAGCAAGACGCACCACGCCTATTTCCTAAAGAGTGACGATGATTTAGTCAACCACACGCGCGACGCGCAATATGCTACCGCTGAATTTAAGGCAGCATTCCCAGTGTCAGATGTTTCCTATATGCTTTCAAGCGGGAAGAATGTGCCAAACATCCGTCACAGGATTGTAAAATACACGAATACTTCAGACATCTGGTACAGTACCGCAGACAAAAAACCCAAAGTCATCGCCCTCGTACAGGCAACCTGTTCAAGAAGCCAGGCGACAGTGCGCGACATGGCTGCCACCAAAGACTTCGGCGATGTCGATCTCTATGTCGTCTACTCGGAGACTGCAAATACTCCTGGCGCCGTTGACAAGTTTACAGGTTTTGTTAATGCACATGCCCCCAACAGCAGCCACCTTACTTTTGGCTATAGCGGCATAGAAGAAGTGGAAGTAATGAAACCAATGGTACCTGGCGGACCGCCGGTATTGCAATGGGAGGAAACTTCTCTCTGGGATGCCTATATGGATTTAGCGAAAGAACACTTCGGCTGGGACGGACAGGAAGCCACACCAATCCTCGTCTACATCGACGCCAACGACAAAGTACAGCATATGACATACGGCCAGCAGTCTGCTTCTGGAATCAAAAACAATCTGAAAGCATATTGCAGCGGTGGTTCCGGCAGCGAAGGCACGTCCGCTTACATCATCAACTATGTATTAAACGGCGGCATCAACCACACTGGCAATCCATCGGCTTATATGTCTGACTCTGACGCCATCACACTCCATGATCCCCTCAGAGAAGGCTACACCTTCTTAGGATGGTACACCGACGCGGCAATGACCAAACCGATCACACAGATCACAAGTGCAAGCACTGGCAACCTGACGCTCTATGCCAAGTGGGAAGCCGATGCGCAAAAACCGGAAACGCCAAGCGGATTTCCAGAGATTGATATGAGCCTGACCGATGGCAATCTCCTTGTAGGTATTACAGGAACCTATTCCACAGAAACCGCAGAAACCATTCTGGAACGCCTGAATGCCATCCGCAAGGAAGCCTGCGACGAAGGCGTGATTGACCCGGCAACCAATCAGCCGCTAACGGCGTCTGACTATAAACCGTTAAAGTGGTCTTCCGACCTGGAAGCCATCGCCAGACTGCGTGCAGCAGAGGCTGCTTTGCGCCCGGCGCACGACCGTCCTAACGGCCAAAGATGCTTCACCGTAAAAACCACCAATAACGAACAGTCCTTCGCCGAAAATCTAGCTTGGAATTACACTGACCTAATGGCTGGAATCGAACAATGGTACGGCGAAAAGCAGGACTGGGTAGACAAAACCGGCAAACAAACAGGACATTACGAAAGCATTATCAGTACGAGATACAATTATGTGGCAGTCAGCGCATTCGAACTGTCAAAAGGATATATCTATCCCGTCGCTGTAGCACAGGAATTTAGCGACAAGGCAACTATGGATTCCCAGAAAAACGAATTTGCTGGCAGCTGTATGCAGGCGATCGAGGTAGCAGGCAGCGCTGTATCCAAATTAGCGTTTACCGCCAGCTCCCCGCTGTCCCTCAAGACAGGATCAAGCCACAATCTCGTCCTCAATGCAACTGTTGGTTTTGAGGCGTATAACCAGAAATCTAACTGTACAGGTCCTGTGCAGGACGGCGCTGCGTGGACGTCTTCTGACGATACGATTGCAGCCGTAGACAGCAAAGGACAGATTACCGCCCTCAAGGACGGCTCCGTCACGATCACCGCAACTGTCGGAAATATCTCCGCAGAACTCACAGTAGAGGTATCCGAAAACGCTGTTGACCCGGCGCCATCCGATACTTACACCATCACTTACGAGCTAAACGGCGGCACCAATCATGCTGACAATCCGGCAACGTATACCGCCGATACAGCAGCCATCGTCTTGAAGGCACCTGCCAAAGATGGCTACACCTTTGGCGGCTGGTATCGTGATGCAGACTTTACACAGTCCATCACACAGATTGCCGCCGGCACCACCGGCAACCTGACGCTCTACGCGAAGTGGACGAAGACACAGACACCAGAAAACCCAGACGATCCAAATAAGCCTGAAAACCCAGGCACACCCTCTGAGCCGGAAACACCTTCTGACGCAGAGTACACTGTCACCTTCAACATGCAGGGACACGGCAGCGCGCCGCAGTCCTACACTGGCATCAAATCTGGAGCGCTGATCCAAAAGCCTTCAGACCCGACAGCTTCGGGCTACCGCTTCGAGGGCTGGTATAAGGATTCAAGCTGCAAGACAGCATGGAACTTTAGTACAGACAAAGTCACCGCGGACACGACATTGTATGCAAAATGGGTAAAGACTGATGTTCCCGCTGACGAGGACATCTCAAAATATCCTGTTGACCAGAGAAAAGACCTCAAACCCATCGCTAAGATCGCTGATATCAAGGCAAAAGTTTATGACGGTACTCCGTACAGACCCGTTGTGAAAGTCACGATCACCGACAACGGCAGACAGGTCACACTCACAGAGGGAACAGATTACAGAGTGCTCTACAGCAACAATACAGAGCCAGGCACCGGCAAAGTGACCGTGCGCGGAAACGGCATCTACAAAGGCGAGATCACCAAGCCGTTCCAGATCAACAAGAAACCGCTCAAAGACCTGAACATTATCACTGGCGGCATGTCCGTTGACGCCAAGACAGAACCGCCAGTCTATGTATACGACGGTGCTGTCGAACTGGTAAACGGCACAGATTACACTGTCTCCAAGCTCACAGACGTCAAGGGCACGTCCGCCAAAGCGACTGTGACCGCAGCCAAAAACAATAAGTACTATGAAGGCACTGTAACCGTGAAGCTCACGCTCTACAAGGCTGACGCAGACAAGATTATCAATCCTGAAAACGTCACGCTGAGCGCGAAGTCCGTTCCTTTCACAGGCAAGGCTGTCACCACTGTCGTACCTACAGTGAAACTTGGCAGCGCCACACTTGAAAAGAACAAGCATTACAAAGTACAGTACAAGGATAACACGAAGGCCGGCACTGCTCTTGTCATCATCACAGGAAAAGGACAGTACAAAGGCAAAGTCGTCAAATCCTTCACAATCGAGCCGGCAAAGTCAAAACTGACAGTGAACAAAATTTCCGATAAGACCTATAACGGAAAACTGCAAAAACCCAAAGTCACTGTCAAGGATGGCTCAAAGACACTAAAATTAAACAGAGATTACATTGTTACTTACAGCAAGAACCTCTCTGCCGGAAAAGCGACTGTGACCATCACCGGAATCGGTAATTACGCGGGCTGTACCACCTCAGGCACCTTTACGATCAAACCGCAGAAGATCTCCAAAGCTTCTGTAAAGGGATCCGTGTCAAAGGGAATCACCTTAACATACAGCAAACAGCCGTTGGTGGAAGGCGTGGACTACAAGCTGACCTACGGCGCAGAGAAGAAGGGCAAAATTCAGGTGACAATCACTGGTTTGAACAAGGATTTCACCGGCACTATCACAAAATCTCTCAAAAAATAATAACATGAAATAACGACACAAAATGACACATCTTAGCGAAGATGTGTCATTTTTGTTGTAGAACATTCACAACGATTGTCAAAACCCTTGATGATACACGTAGAAAAAGATATAATAATGTCAATATCTGCCATAAACTAGAACCTATATCATCACACCAAGGAAGGAAGGTACTTAACCACTATGAAAAAAATATTTACCAACCGGCTGTTTACCTACATGCTCGTAGCGCTGCTGATCACGATCACAGCCATCTTTGTTCTGCAGACCATCGTCAGCCAGTCTGCCAATGCCTCCTCGAGTCATGCCAAGCTCACAGATGTCAAGGAAAAGCTCGCAGACAATGAGGAGACCATCGCACAGCTCACAGACAATCTCAGTCAGGACAGTCTCGCCAAAACGAGAGCCTTCGCGGACATGCTTGCCGTGGACCCGTCCATTGCGGACAGCAAGGAGAAGCTCAATACGATCAAGGAACGTCTGATGGTCAATGAGCTGCACATTATTGACGAGGACGGCATCATCACCAGCAGCACCATTGATTCCTACGTCGGCTTTGACATGAAGAGCGGCGACCAGTCTAACGCTTTTATGGTCATCGTGAAGGACCCTTCCATCGAACTTGTGCAGGAGCCTCAAATAAATGTCGCAGAGGGAATCGTGATGCAGTATATCGGTGTGGCAAGAACAGATGCCAAAGGACTTGTGCAAGTCGGCGTGCAGCCGGAAGTGCTGGAAAAAATGCTGATGGGCACTGAGATCTCCGTTGTGCTCAAGGATATCGACTACGGCGAAAAGGGATATATCTATGCCATAGACGCCGCAAGCGGACTGATTCTGGCTCATAAAAACCAGTCCCTGATCGGCACTCCCGCCACAGACGCCGGCTTCCCATCAACATTCACAGGAAAGGGGAAAGCCGTCATAGACGGCGTGCGCGGCTACTACATGGCAGAGGAATACCAAAATCAGATTATCGGAACCTTCATGCCCTCCAGCGAATACTATGCCGGCCGCACCAGCCAGACCCTCGTGGTATCCCTGAGTATGCTGATCATTTTCAGCGCACTGCTTTTTATGATCAACCGCATGGTGGATGACAAAATCGTGCAGGGCATCAACCGCATCTCCCATGACATGCGCGAAATTGCCGGCGGAAACTTTCACATCACCATCGACGAGCGCGGAAACCCGGAATTTACCATGCTCTCTGACAGCATCAACAAAATGGTCGAGAGCATCTGCCAGAGTATGCGCGACAACGAAAATCTCATCGAACAGCAAAAACAGGATATGGAACACAACCAGCTCTTGATTCAAAATATCAAAAATGCCTGCCAGAATCTAAACCAAGTATCCGGTGAAACGCTCACAAACGCCGACAGTATCTTTCATGGCACCGGCGAGCAGGAACGGGCAGTGGCAGACCTCAAGCAGATTATGAACCAGCTCACCGCAGAGCTCAACAGCAGCGTGAGCGCGACTGCCACAATCACTGCCGCCACCAGCAACACCGCAGAGCAGATCATACAGACCCAGTCCCGCATGGCGCTCTTAAAGGAATCTATGCAGAAGATCAGCGATATGTCCATGGCAATCGAAAAGATTATCGGCGAGATTAATTCCATCGCACAGCAGACCAACATGCTCTCTCTCAATGCCTCCATTGAGGCGGCAAGAGCCGGAGATCTGGGCAAAGGCTTCGCCGTGGTTGCCACGCAGGTCGGCGAGCTCGCCGCAAGAAGCGCACAGGCTGCAAAAGAGACCAACGAACTCATCATGAACTCCATCAACGCCGTGGAGGACGGGCGCGCAATCACTGACCAGACCGTCGAGGCATTTGGCAATGTCGTGGACAATATCAAACAGGCGGACCAGAATATCGCGGAAATCGCCAATATGGTTCATCAAAATGTGGACATTGTCTCCGATGCCGTGCGACAGATTGAGCGTATCTCCAGCGTTGTGGACGAAAATGTGCGCATCTCCCAGGATACCAAACAGGTTTCTTCGAATATGGCGGACATCACTGGCAAATTGCTTGAAATCGTCGAATAAAATTATTGCACAATAAAACAAATGATAATTATGCCGATTTTAACAGGGAAAACCATTGGACAAAATAGATAAAAAGATGTATAATTTAGTCATGTATTTTTATTTGTCCTGAGCATCATATTATTTTATTACACTTCTATAACTATTTAGTACTATTGTATACATTTTGCTGTATACCTACAACAATGCATTCAGATTTTACATAAATCTATCACGCAATCAGCTTGTTGATTCCTGTCTGCCAACTTAGGCGTACTGAACAGTTTGATGCAGTCTGCGTTGCCCAGAAGAAATAAGAAGATATCGTTCATATCAATATTATAAGGAGATCTAATATTATGCTAAAAAAACTGAACAACCTACAAATCCGGGACCGGCTGATACACGCGTTTGTCACAATCGCGTGTATATTGACTGCGGTGTCAGCCGTCATACTGATCACAATGATCGTCATGTCGCGCCTGTACGCGTCTGTACTCACAAACTATGGTTTTTCACAGGGCGCTATCGGCAGGGCAATGGCTCAGTTCGCTGACACCCGTTCCGCGATGCGCGGCATTATCGGCTACGATGAACAGTCTGCCATCGACAAGCTGCTCGAGGACCGCGTGGAGTACAAAGATTCGTTCATAAAAGAATTTAATGCGCTTGAATCCAGCATGGTTACAGAGGAAAACAAGCAATTATACAATGAGATCAAAGCTGAACTAGAGGATTACTGGGAATTAGAAGAAGAGATTGTCAGCCTCGGCGCCACCACGGACCGTGAAAAGTGCAAGATCGCGCAGGATATGGCATTGGGAGAGCTCGTTCCCATATATGAGGAGATCTATAACGATCTGACACAGATTATGGAAATCAAGGTGGATAAAGGACAGGAAGTATCCAGCACCCTTGCCATAATCATCATTGCGCTCACAGTGATTATCGTTATTGTTATCACAGGCTCCATCATTTTTGCAATCTCTCTTGGAAAGTCGATTGCAAACAGCATTGCGGGTCCAATCGACCAGATCAAGGCGCGTCTGGATATCTTTGCAAAAGGAGACCTCTCATCGCCCTTCCCGACTGTTGAGACGAAGGATGAGCTTGCAGAGATGGTTGACGTCACAGTCAATATGGCCGCATCACTTCAGTTTATCATCCATGATGTCGCAGAAGTGCTAGACCAGATGGCAAATGCCAACTTCGCAGTCGTCAGCAAAGACAGATCGAAATATATGGGAGAGTTTGAGGCGATTCTCACCGCAATGAGACAGTTAAAGAGACAGATGGCGGAAACCATCTTATCTGTCACCGAAGCATCCAATCAGGTAGCCGCAGGCGCAAGCAACTTAGCTGACGCTTCCCAGAGCCTTGCGGAAGGCGCTACAGATCAGGCAGGCGCTGTAGAGGAAATGCAGGCAACCATCACAACCATCACGGACGATATCCGCGCTACCGCAAACAATGCAGGAGATTCCTACAATCAGGCACGGACCTACGCTGACGAGGCAGAGCGCAGCCACAGAGAAATGAAAGCCATGATGGAGGCGATGTCCCGCATCAACGATGCCTCACAGCAGGTTGGAAACATTATTTCCGAGATTGAGGACATTGCATCCCAGACAAATCTGCTCTCCCTGAATGCTTCGATCGAGGCGGCAAGAGCCGGCGAAGCTGGAAAAGGCTTTGCAGTCGTTGCCGACCAGATTCGTCAGTTAGCGGAGCAGAGTGCAAACTCCGCAGCCGAAACCAGAACTTTAATCGAAACTTCCCTGAGCGCGATCGCAGACGGAAGCAAGACCGCAGATGTCGTGAATGCTTCGATTGACCGCGTGGTAGAAGGTATCGAGCTCATCGCGGCTTCCTCCAAGGCGATCAGCGAGACCGCTTCTGAGCAGGCTGAGGCGATGAAGCAGACCGAGCTGGGTGTCAGCCAGATCTCCGAGGTCGTCCAGTCGAACTCCGCGACAGCACAGGAGGCTTCTGCAACAAGCGAAGAGCTGTCCGCACAGGCAATGACGCTGGATTCCCTGATCAGCAAGTTCCAGCTTCCTTCAGACT
>CAJUII010000017.1:0-27603 GCA_910586405.1 uncultured Lachnospiraceae bacterium | reverse complement strand
AGCTTGTACATACGCGCCGGAGCCGCTGACATTCTGTCAATCAATGTCTCCATGGAGAGCTGTCCCGTATCCACAAGGTTTGTGATGCCGAGCGGCAGCGCTGTCTCCAGCCCAATGATGCCGCTTGGCGCTTCTGTGATCGGCCGCTTCTTTTCCTCCTCACTGTGCGGTGCATGGTCTGTCGCAATAATATCAATCGTGCCGTCTCTCAATCCCTCAATGATCGCCTGTCTGTCTGCCTCCTCGCGCAGCGGCGGATTCATCTTGGCAAGTGTCCCATGCTGAAGAACTGCCTCCTCCGTGAGACTAAAGTGGTGCGGCGTCGCCTCCGCATGGATATTATTTCTTCCCAAGTCTGCCGCCTTTTGCTTCGCCTGCCTCACCAGTGCCACGCCCTCTTTCGTGCTGATGTGCTGGATATTTAAGATAGCGCCTGTTTTTAATGCAATTTCCAGATCACGCTCAATCAGCGAAATCTCCGCCTCCCGCGGTGAACCGCCAATGCCAACAGATTCTGACGCCCTGCCGCGGTTCACGCCGTTGTTTGTGATCAGTGCAGGATTCTCTTCATGAAGGCTGATTGGCACGTCGAGCGCTGATACGGTCTGCATGGCACGCTCCAGCAGTGCTGCGTTCATGAGTGGCATCCCATCGTCGGTAAAGCCCACGGCGCCCTTCTCCAGAAGCGCGCTCATATCAGTCAGTTCCTTCCCGGCCATTCCTTTTGTCACTGTCGCGCAGGTATATACTTTCAAGTTTGTCTTTTTCCCCTTTTCAATAACATAGGTTAGCGTATCTGTGTTATCAACAGCGGGCTTGGTGTTTGCCATCAGTACCACACTGGTAAAGCCGCCCTTGAGCGCTGCCTTTGCACCTGTCTCAATATCCTCCTTGTATGTGAAGCCCGGATCGCGGAAATGCACATGCACATCCACAAGTCCGGGTGCCACGATACAGCCTGCTGCATCAATAACATGATGCTCGTTATTGTTTTCTGTTATCATATCTGACGTTATTTGTTCGATTTCATCTGCATCATCTGTTATTTTATTAATTTTTCCGTCTTTTATGATGACTGCTGCCTGTTTTTGTATCCCGTTTGACGGGTCTGTCACCATACCGTTTTTTATCACTATCATCTTTTTTCCCTCACATTTCCGCAGATATTCTGCTGTCGTTTTCTCAGTATAAAATCAATTGTTATTTTATACTATGTATCCTGCTGCGCTATCCAGTCAGCGCGCTCCGCTTTCCTTTGCTTCCATTTCTAGCTGGATGTGCGTGTCTGCTTAACAATTGTGCCAGAATTATTGTATCACAGTTATCACTTAAATTCTATCGCCTTATCCTCTATATTCTCAGTCTTTACCACAATGTACGGCTGCGTCGGCGTGTTTGTCACATTCTCCGCTTTTCCCGGGCCGATGAGCGTCGTGTCGAACACCAGTGATTTGTCTGTCTCATAAAACGCATTCACACTGATACTATATCCGCCGCTCGGCTGCTCACCATACCCAACTGCGATGTAGAGCTCCTCGCCCAGCGTGTAGCTGATCTGAAACGGCTCTGCTGATTTCTCCGCAATGATCTCCTTGAGCGAATCCGGCTGCTGGTCCTCTCCAACCACGGTGAAGTCGATATCTTTGAGTTTATCGTCTTCCGTTGTCTCCCCGGCACATCCCGCGAGACAGCACATCATCATAACACACGTTATCGCAAATATGGCAAACCTTCTCTTTGTCTTCACAAACTGATCCATATTGCCTCCTATATCATCCAATTACTATATCTATAATTATGCCTGAATTGGGAAAGATATACTTTTTTATGCTTGATTTTCACTGCAAGAATAGATAAAATAGATAGGACTCTATAAAAAGCAATAAAAATATGCTGGGCATCTCATTTCAATGCCCCCGGAAAGGTATGGTAGTTTTATGATACGATTGATACTTGTGGCAGTCTTTCTCATCCTATTTCTAATTCTGAGCATCCCGATCATGCTGGTGGAGTGGCTGCTCGGCAAGTCGAACCCCGATGCCAAGAGCCGTTCCAGTCTGGCAATCGTAAACTGGGCATTCCGCTGCGTGCGTGTTCTCGCCGGCGTGAAAGTGGATTACATTGGTGAGGAAAACATTCCGACTGACACGCCGGTGCTCTATATCGGCAACCACAGAAGCTACTTTGATATCGTGCTCACCTATCCCCGCGTTCCGAGACCCACAGGCTATATCGCCAAGAAAAGTATGGAAAAGGTGCCCCTGCTCAATATCTGGATGCGCAATCTCCACTGTTTGTTTCTCGACCGCGAAAACATCAAGGCTGGAATGCAGACGATTCTTGCCGCCATCGACTTAATGAAAAACGGCACTTCTATCTGCATTTTTCCCGAAGGAACCCGCAACAAAGAAGAAGGCACGCTGCTCCCCTTTCATGAAGGCAGCTTCAAGATTGCGTCCAAGGCGGACTGCCCGATCGTTCCCATGACCATCAACAACAGCGCCGCAGTCTTTGAGAAGCAGCTTCCGTGGATTAAAAAAGCACACGTTATCATAGAGTACGGCAAACCCATATACATCAAAGAATTACCCAAAGACCAGCAGAAAAAGCTTGCGCCCTATGTGCAGAATATCATTCTGGAGACGTACAACAAAAATAAGGACGCTGTCTAAAGAAACAAAGGGGATGTCATTTGACAGCCCCTTTGTTATATATCTGTTTATATCCTTTAAGAATGAATGAATTTCTCGATCAATTCTTCAAAGTGCATCCCGTGGGACGCCTTGACGAGCACAAGATCACCGTCATGGATGATCGCGTTAATCTGTGCCGCCAGCGCTTCCTTCTCCTTAAAATAATAACATCTGGTTTCCGAATGCATATCACCCGCACCCTCATACATATACCTGCACAGCTCACCGACACAGACCAGCACATCAATCTGTTTCTCTGCCGCATAGACACCGACCTCGCGGTGCAATGCCGCCTCGTCCGCTCCCAGTTCAAACATATCGCCCAGCACCGCGACTTTGCGCGTGGTCTCATGAGAATATGCTGATTCCTCTGGCGCTTTCGAAAGCTCTGTCATGTGGAGCAGGTCCAGCGCCGCCTTCATGGAGACCGGATTGGCATTATAGCAATCATCGATCAACGTCAACCTGTCTGTACGAATCACGTGGCTTCTGCCATCCACCGCCTGCACTTCCCTGATCCCTGCTTGAATCTGCCCCGGCGTCAGCCCAAAAATCATTCCCACCGCAGTTGCAGCAAGCGCATTGCAGAGCATATGTTCACCAGGCAGCGGTATCTCCGCCTCAAAACTGCGCTCCTCCACTCCGGCCAAACCTTTCATATGAATCTGTGCCCGGCTTCCGACAAGTCCACAGTTCTCGTAATTGTCTGCATAGACTGCATTGTTGCTCCCGCCGCCAAAAAATACAGGCACGCTTCCCCGTACTTCCCGGATCGCGATGAGTTTGTCATCATCTCCATTCAGGCAGATTTGTCCACCCTCCTGCATAAAGTCAAAAATCTCCGTCTTTGCCTTCAAAATGCCGTCCCGCGTACCGAGATTTTCCAGATGGCACTGCCCGATATTTGTGATGAGACACACATCAGGCTTCGCAATCTTACTGAGCCGATGCATCTCCCCGAAATCGCTGATGCCCATCTCCAGCACTGCAATCTCGCACCCCTCGCGGATACGAAGAACCGTGAGCGGAAGCCCCACCTCGTTATTATAATTTCCCTCTGTCTTAAGAACACAATACTTTTGCGCCAGAACACTCGCCACAAACTCCTTCGTGCTGGTCTTGCCGACGCTGCCTGTAATGCCTACAACCTTGATATCAAACTGACTTCTGTAATACTCCGCAAGGTCTTTCAGTGCCTGAAAGCTGTTCTCCACAAGGATATATGCCCCCTTGGGCTGCTCTGGCGCCTTCTCACAGATCACACCAATCACACCCGCTTCGAACACCTGACTGATAAAACTGTGTCCGTCCACATGTTCACCGCGCGTCGCAATAAACACGCCGCCCTCCTCGACAAGCCGCGAGTCGAGAACCACACTCCGCACCTCTGTGCCATCCACAGAGATGCCAGGCGGCAGCATTTCCGCATGAAGCACGCCCCCCACTGCCTGTGCTATATTCTTCAACGTCATATTTTTCATGACAATCCCTCCGTGACGCCATACTTTTCCATCGAGCTGTCAAGAATGCGCTGACACAAGTCCTCAAAACACATTCCCACCGCCGCAGCCTCCTGCGGAAGCAGCGAGGTTGGTGTCATGCCGGGCAGCGTATTCGCCTCCAGACAATAAAATTGACAGTCACTGTCCATACGAAAATCCATTCGCGCGTAAGTCTTAAGCCGCAGCGCCCGATAAACCGTCTCCGCACAGGACTGCATCGCCCTGGTCACATTGGCATCCAGCACGGCTGGGCAGGTTTCCACGGTCGTCCCCGCCTGATACTTATTTTTGTAATCATAAAACCCTACCTTCGGGGCAATCTCAATTACCGGCAGCGCCTCACCGTCAATGACACCGATCGAGAACTCGCGCCCTTCGATATACTGCTCGATAAGCACCCTATCCTCTAAGGCAAATGCCTTTTCAAGCGCCTCTTCAAGCTGCTGCCTGTCATCCACCTTGTAGACACCCACGCTCGAGCCGCCGCAGTTGACTTTGACGATACACGGGAAGATACTCCACGCCTCGATGATCTGTCTCTCCTTCCGGCAGACGGTAATTCCCTTCGGTGTAGGAATCTTGTATTTGTGAAAAAGCTCCTTGGAGATCGCTTTGTCCATGGCAAGCGCACTCGACAGATAATCCGTTCCTGTGTACTTGATGTCGAGCAGGTCAAACATCGCTTGAATTTTGCCGTCCTCACCGTTCTGCCCGTGCAGCGCCAGAAAGACGATATCCGCCTGCGAACAGATTTCAATCACATTCGGTCCGACCACGCACGCCGGATTGTCCTTTCTGCGCGCCTTCACCGCACCGATATCGGGATTGATCTCAGATATCGCGCCAAAGTTCTCACTCCAGTCTTGCTCTAACGCAAAAATATCTGTAATCTCCTCCTCATAGCCGAGGTACAGATCTAGCAGCACCGGGCTGTGTCCTTTTTTCTTGAGCGCCTTA
The DNA here is from genome assembly GCA_910586405.1 of uncultured Lachnospiraceae bacterium. Classification (GTDB taxonomy): domain Bacteria; phylum Bacillota; class Clostridia; order Lachnospirales; family Lachnospiraceae; genus COE1. The sequence continues at coordinate 22,451 of CAJUII010000017.1, read as the reverse complement.
TAGATCATGGAACCTGTGACCAGCGACACATCACGCTCCGTACTGATGCCGCCTGCCAAAACTACTATCTTCATATTGATGACCATACCTTTCCTAATTCTCACTGAAATTGCCAAGCATATCACTCATGCCCAAGAGCAGAATGCCATTCCACTCAAACCGATGTCCCTGTATGTACTCTGTGTCACTCCAGATGCCGTCCGCGCTCACATAACAGCTCCCATGCTCATTAAGTCCACCCATATACTGTATGGTATTCTCAATGATGGCGGTATATTCCTTGCTGGGCGTCAGATAATTGACAAAGCTCAGATACAGCATATTCGACATATTCTCCTCTGGCGACCTCGTGCCGATGCCAAACAGACAATCCTTCTCGATCTCCTCGCAGACCGCCTCAACCTTATCCACGATGTCGCGCATGATATACGTGCATAAATCCCTGTCTGTATCCTTTTCCGCACTGATATAGGACAACACGCCATAGAATACAAAACGCTCGCTGGTATAGTCCTCTTTCTTTTCCCGTAAAAATGTCTCCGCAATCGTCCTGTACGTCTCGCCGCCCTCCGACCGAAAAAGCTGCGCTGCCGCATAAAACCGCGCACTGCGCTCGCGTTTGGTATTGCAAGGCTGCCGCTCCAGCCAGTCCCACGCCGCCGTCACTGCCCGCTGATACGCCTCGCCCACATGTGCCTCATACCGTCCAAACATATCCCGGCTCATCGCCATGATGCCACAGAACGCCGCTGTCGCCTCATAGTCATCATACAGGCTGCCATTCTCCTGCTGCCCAGAGCACAGCCATTTTCCCATGTACAATAACTGCGTGACAAGCTGTTTCTCCTGCTCACTTTTGTCGAGATGCTCATAAGCCGCCTCAAATAAGGTTCCGTTGCACTGTAGCGCATACATGACAACATGCATCCCAAAGCTCACGTCCAAAACCCCCTCAGGGCTCTCCTGCATCGTTCCGGCCGAGACATTGCGCAGCAGATTCAAAAATAGCCGCTCGTAGGTATCCGCCGCGACGGCAAAGGGATAGGACTGCCCTACAATGTCTGTTTGAATATAGTACATTCCAGGCTCCTCAAATGCCGTAAACTCTCCCACGCTCAACAGCGCTCCGCTCAGCGCGTCCCGCTGTCCCTCCAGTATTCGTCCTGTATAGACGACCGTATGATCAGCGCTGCGCACCACGTCAAACGTCCTGCCATGCCTGTCCCCCGCAAAGACCACCTTTTTTTCCCTGTCTGCGGCATATCCAGTCACATCGACATAGACGCTTGGCAGACTCACAGGCAGCGTGATTCCCTGCGAGACGAGCAATGACCCATATCCTTCCTCCTGTCCGGCATCCGGTGTCTTGTCTGCGGCTTCCATCTCCGTCTCAGTTCCCGGATGCATCCCCGGCTGCTGCGCGCGCTGCAAGCTTTTGCAGGAACACAGAACTAAACCGAGAAGCAGCGCCACACCGCAAAGCAGTTTTCTGCGCACTACTATATACATATTCACAAAAGTCCTTTCTGTTCATCCGTTTCAATTCTACACGCATTTGTCCGGGATGTAAAGCCCTTAGGAAATTCCTTTAAATGCCCATTTCCCCTTGTGGTAACGCGCCATGCTGACAATCCCCGTCAGCGCCCATGTAAAACCTGTCGTGAAAAAGATTCCCCACACACCGATAAAAGGGATTTTCGTGAGCGGCACCGCAAAGCCCACGCGCCCTGCCACCTCCATCAAACCATTGATCATGGCAAACGCAGCATCTCCTGCACCGTTGAGCACGCTCCTCGCCACATAGATCATCCCTAAGAAAAAGTAGAACAAACTCGTGATGGACAGCCCCTTGGCACCGATTTCCACCACCTCTGGCTCTGTCACAAATATTCCCACAATCTGCTCGCCAAACAGCTGGCACGGAACAGCCATAACAATACTAAAGACAACAACACTCCAAAATGCCGCCTTGTAGCCCTGTTTCACTCTGTCAATCTTGCCTGCGCCGATATTCTGCCCCGTGTAGGTCGTGATCGCCGCGCCAAGCGAGTTGTACGGCTGCTGCACTAGCTGCTCAATGCGCCCAAGCGCCGTATTCGCCGCGACCACACTCTCGCCAAATCCATTGACGACCTTCTGTAAAAAGATACAGGAAAACGCGATCAAGGCGTTCTGTAGCGCGATGGGCAGCCCCAGCGTAAAGCAGCGCGAAATGATATCCTGCCGGAGCGGTCGATTTTCCTTTTTGATATGAAAGTACGGAATCTTGTACAATGCGTAAGCAAATGCACCGACTGCCGCCACCATCTGCGCGATCACCGTCGCGAGCGCCACACCGAACACAGACCATTCAAACCCAATGACAAACAACAAATCCAGCCCAATATTGATAAAACACGCCACCACCATAAAGTACAGCGGCGTCTTAGAATCCCCCAGCGCACGCAGCACGGACGCGACACCATTATATGCCGCGATCGCCAGAATGCCCGCACAGGATACCCGCATATACACCACGGCATCATCTAAGATAATTTCCGGCGTATCGAGCGCCGCGAGCACCCACCGCGCCGAGGCGATGCCGATCACACCCATCAAGGCGGAGACTGCCGCGAGCAGATACATGCCGTTTATGATACTCTTCTCCACCATGTCCATCCGCTCCGCGCCAAAGTACTGCGAGACCACCACGCCCACGCCTGCTGAGATGCCAAAGCTCATGGCAAAAAACAGGAAATTCAGGGAACCTGTTGCGCCCACTGCCGCCAGCGCATTCGAACCCACAAACCGCCCCACCACGATCGAATCGACCATATTATAAAACTGCTGGAATAAATTACCGATGAGCATCGGAATCGTAAATTTGATCAGAAGCTTTGCCGGGCTTCCGTCTGTCATGCTGTACACTGCCTTCTTTTCCATAATAATCTCCCATTCTTACCGTTCTCTGCAATTTGAACATATCTAAGACACGCTCTATCGCGTTGTCTGCTATCATATCACGAATGCAGAATAAATCAATGGGATAAATGAAAAAAGATACTTTTATACGAATTTTCTATCGAAATATACAAGAACGTGACCAAACTGCACCCTAACAATACAAATCTACTGCGACATTCAGCTTTCCCTTGCGCGACTCCCCGACAGTCTCCACATAGCAAAATCTGCCAAATCCCCGCACAGTCACCCGATCTCCAGGTTTGAGCTGTCCGCTGTTATTTTCATTCAGCCTGCCGTTCACAAAAATCTTCTTCGCCCGAAACAGCTCCGCGCTCTCCCCGCGCGACAAATGATAAACCTTTGCGATAATACTGTCCGTCCGTGCTGCACTGACCTGCACCGTCATCCGCTCTAACCGTGTGACGGTACTCTCTGGAATATGCGCTGCGAGCTGGCATTTGACACTGGTGTGGCGCACCCTGTCTAAGGTGTCCAGAATATAGGGCGCCATCTTATCAGTACAGAATATAAAGGCATGTTTGCCGTCTATGACAATGTCCCCCAGCGTGCTGCGCTCAATGCCAAGGTTCATCAGCGCGCCCAGATAATCCCGATGACCTAACGTCTCGCCAAACTTTTCAATGAAGGGCTGAATCTCGATGCACTGAATCGGGAACGGCTCCTCATACCCGCAGAGCTCCTCGCTCCCAAAGCGCAGCATCACGCGCTCGCAGTCCATCGTGCCGCCAAATGCCGTGACAGGCACATAGGACAGCTCCCGCTCCATCTGATAATAGACATCCAGCTCCGCCGCTGACAAGAAGCTGGTAAAAAAGTACTGGCTGCTGCTGTATGCCTTGTCCGCCAGCTCGGCAAGCCGCTTTCGTAATCGTGTTTCCTCTGTATCCATTGTTATCCTCTCCTCAACCTTCTTGCTTGCAGCTTTTTCCAAATCCCTCTGGCGCGCCTGCACAAGTCCATCTCAAATCCCAGACAGTCTGCAAGAATTTCCTGATCAACAAGGTCTAACACCTTCTCAATCTTCTCCTCCCTGCGGACCATTCGGTCAATTTGTCTCAAAGTTTGTCTCACCTGCTCGATCGGAACCGCATCGAGTCTGGGAATCATGATATTGCCAACCTCGCTCGGCAATATTTCAAGCACCCCGCCGCCGTAGCTTCTGCCGCACAGCTCCGTAAATGCAAACGAAATGCTGTTGTAGTACGACAGCAGAATCCTCTCGTGCGAAACGCCGTCATAAAATTTGATCCGGTGCATGGTGTCCGTGGAGACAGCATCACAGCAATTTAACACAAACTTCGGATATAAATTATTCCTTCTCAAAAAAAATGCATCTGGAATCCAGATTGAGGGAATGCGGTACCACCGATCTCTTATCGAGCATTTATATCCTTTGTGTTCCTCCTTTGCCTCGCCAAGTTCAATGTATTCTTTGTGCTTTGGGGGATATGTCTCGTAGTCCTGCGCTGGAAAGTCAATCAAATACGCCGGCTTTCCTGCATCCACATTCTTTTTCCAGTCCGCCTTTCTAAAATACACGCTATTTGCATGAGCGCTCCTCCCAATCAGAGGACGCACCACATTTTTCAGCTCATATTGCGCCACAGTCTGCTGATTGACAGAGAAATATCTGTTATTTCCTGTTGTGATGCCTACATTGATCAGCGCTGTGTCCGATAGTTTCTGAAAACGTGCATCCGAGCGAATCCTTGCAACCAGCGCATTTTCCTCCTCATCGGTAAAATATTTTGTCCACTTCTCATGCACATGCTGTAGCTTCTGAAATCCATCCGTATCCATGTCAAACGACTTTAGGTCCTCTAAATTGTCCAGCTCTATGATACGAATGCCCTTTTCCTCTCCGCGCTTCTCGCCGACAAATACCAGAACCTCCTGCTCGATATCTGGAAAAATAAGCTCCTCAAAGGTGATCAGCGTGATGCTTGAAAGCTGGTTTGCCAGAAATAGACGCAGCTCCTGCGCATAGACGACTTGCAGGATTTCCGCTGGAATCACAAAGGCAAGTCTTCCTGTATCCGACAGCAGATTGACACATGCCACCATAAAGCCGACCCAGGTATTTACCAGTTTATTGGCTTTCATGCCCTGTGCGGTCAGAATGCGCGCCATCAGCTCCCGCTGTGTCTCCTCCAGATATTGATAGCGGACATAGGGGGGATTGCCAAGAATCAAATCATATTTTTTCTGCCCGGCATTTTCCTCATAAAAATCAAAAAAGTCCTGGTTCATCACACAGATATGTTCATACCCACGCATTCTCCGGCTCAATTTGTGGGCCTCGCCGTCTTCAATCTCAATGGCGGTGACTGCCCTTAGTCCCTCAAACCCAGGTGCGTCTACCAGAGCATCCAGAAACACCCCGTCGCCGCAGCTAGGCTCTAAGACCGTTTCGATCGACGGGTCCCCGCCAAACATATTCACCATCATCGCCGCTAACGGCAGGGGCGTGTAGTACGCCCCCCTTAATTTTTGCTCGGTAGTCTCATTTTTCAATTTCATACTGTCCCCTAAAAATCCTGTTCATATACCTTCGTGATCAGCGCTTGAATCTCTCGAACTAACTTTTGCTTCTCCTTCTCCAAGATTGTCCTGGAAGTCTTATCCGGCCGCAGCCGTATCTCCTGATTGAGTGTATAAATCCTGCGCGCATCTGCAACCACTTCCTCATACAATTCTTTTTGTTTTGCGTCCGCCCAGTCCAGCAGGACAAAAGGAAGCTTTTTGAGCAGAAACGTCCCCCGCGCCGTAAATCCATTCTCAAAATCACTGCCCTGTATCTGAAAAATCCGCTCAGTATACGGATGTGCAAGCCACGCCTGGATGTACTCCAACGCATAGCAGCTCTTTGCAGACTGCTCGACCGCGCAGTATCCTGCGGTCCCGCCGGACGCGATCAGCATGTCCTGGTCATCATACGCATACATTGGCTCCTTGCTCAGCACACGGACGATCAGCTTGGGCGTGTTGACAAACGCTGTCAAAGCCTGTGTCCGCCCATATTTATACCATGTATCGGGCGTCGCATCGGGCACATCCCTTCCAATGCCATGGTTCAGGCATCTTGGCACCAGCCTGTCATAGCAGTCCGAAAGATACGCAAACGTGCCTGGGTAGTTCGCTCTCATGAGCTGGATATCATACAATTTTCCCTCCGCATCATAGGGAAAAATAATCCTTTTATCGGTACTTAATAAAGAATAGGTATCCATTCCTTTTTCAGCCGCCTTCGTCGGTTTAAAATACGGCTTTAGAATCGACTTCTCAATGCGGTATTGATGATCATACCGGTTGATGTAGAGGAAGGAATCATCCTCCGACTCAATACACGCATTGGAAAACCAGTAGACTTCCTTTTTATCCGAGAACCGCTCTGGTCTCTCGGCGCTGGTCTGAATGCCATTTAATACCTCTGCCACCTCGGACAGCGGCACCGATTTCTTCTGTATGTTGTTCAGCATCCGCATAAATCCGATGTCCGACGACAGGCACCACGGCTCCTTGGACAAATCCTCATTTTTGAGGACAATACTCTCAACGTTCTTCCCAATCCACAGGTCTGCCGCCGTGTTGATATGCGAATATCGCAGGTCTGTACACTTTTGTTTCCCCGCGGTCACAATCGCACTGTAGATCGTCTTATCTGGAAAAAGCTGCGCATCCCCAAAGTCGTCAATCGAATATACGTTTTGGCAGAGCAGTTTCCGAAGCTCCTGTCCCGCTGCAATCTTATAAAATTTATTGGGGATAATATAGCACAGCACGCCATTGTCCTTGAGCAGCGACATTGCCTTTTCCGTAAACAAAAAATACTTGTCATACTGCTTATATGCGCTCTGATACTTGTTTTTATAGAGTGCAAACTCTGTATCACCCGACAGGAGGTGCATATCCTCCGTCTTGACATACGGCGGATTCCCAAGAACCACATCGAACTTTTGACCGTGGTTGATGTCACTCCAGTCAAAGGGCGCCATGTCAATCAATTCCTCGACGGACACCGCCATATCCTTAAGGTCTGCCCGCTCAATCAGTGCATTGCCTGTCTGCAAATTCGCAGATAAATCCGGCAAAATGGGGTTTGCCCCCTTGACGGAAGGCAGCGTCTCATCCTCAATCAGTTTGAGCAGCAGCGAGAACTTGCTCACCTCCACAGCATGCAGGTCAATATCAACGCCAAATATACAGTCCAGCAACAGCCGCTTCTTATCCTCGAGCGGCAGCTTTTTTCTGCCATTGTCCAATTCGAGCAAATAGGCTGGATCGTGCTCCTCATACCATCTCACACTGTAATCGATCAAATACTGGTACGCCTCTTGCAGAAACACCCCGGAGCCGCACGCAATATCTATAATTTTCAGCTGTCTGAGCGCCTCCGGGCTCCTGTTTATGCAAATGGGCTCAAGCGTGTTTTTTACCATATATTTCACAATCTCGACCGGTGTACTGACTACTGATTTATACTGGTATTCACTCTTTTTGGCAAGACAAACCATCCCCTCTGACACAGTCAGTCGCTCCGTCAAAAACGATTCATAAATCTTTCCTAAAATGTCTGGTTTGATGATCGTAAACAGATAGGGCGTCTTGGGATAATACAGTGAATCAATCATATCATAAATGCTGTCGCTGTTCAAATCAAAAATGGGATATTCATTCAGATATTTATTCTTGAAAAGTCCCGAGTTGTATCTCTTATCCGCCTCCTGAAACGTATCCGTCAAAGCCTTCTGCAACTGCGCCTTGTCCGTAATCATTTCATATAAGCGTTTGTACAGCGGCAGCTTTCTGTCCTCGCAGATTCGTATGAAAATGATCTGGTTAATAAAATCCTGAACGATGTCATTCAGCACGCGCAGATCTTTGTACTTCGCATAAAGCTCCACGCCAAGCTGTAGCCGCCATGCATTCATCTGCTTTAAAAACGTCTCGTCAATCTCTGTGCTGTGTCTGCCGCTTCGCGCAAAGCTTTGCTCCACAAGCTGATCAAAGCAGCCGCTGTAGACACTTTCGCGGGAGATCAGTTCTCCAATCTCCTGTACTTTTTCGACATACTCCTCAAAATGGTATTTGCGGTACAGGGAGGTTCTCGCGTCATCGCTCTCCTGCGGCTGGTTCGTCGTGTCATAGATGAGCAAATACTCAAAATTCGTCAAAACTGAGATTGCATGTTTGGCATTCCATCCATATCTGCGCGCCTGCATAGCGGGTTCTGTCTCGATCAGAATATTCACACTTGGCTTCTTTGCCTCGACAAAGATCTTCGACACCCCATTCAGGGTCAGTGTGTAATCAGGCCGCTCTGCGCTGTTGGAAAATTTTTCTACCACAACTTCCTTGTACTGCGGCAGTGTCCCCCTCGCATTCTGAACATCCCATCCCAGACATTCCAGCAAGGGGCTGATATACTCGTCCCTGCACTCCGTCTCATTGTATGCATTTTTGTTGTCGTGGTAGTACGCTTGGTATTTCCGGTATTTGTCCACGAGCTGATTTAGCCTATTTCGATTGATTGTCGCCTGATTCATCTTTGTCTGCTCCTCACTGTTCCATCGACTGCAAGTAATCCCTGTCCCACAAGAGAATCTTGAGCTTGCGCGCCGCCTGCACGGCGGATTTGGTAAAATACTGGTTGGTCAGCACCGCGCCGACCATTCTGTCATAGTAATCCTTGCCTGAGTAGGCTTCCTGCACCGCCTTGATGCCCACAAGCCCCGTGTAGCGCTTGCACTGTATCGCGTAGGTCACGCCGTCCTTCTCCGCTAGGATATCCACGCCATAATCCCCGCTGCTGCGCGTGACCTTCACATCGACAAAACCATTTGCCGCGAGCAGATCCGCACAATAATATTCAAAGTCAAAACCATCCATATGATCGCGTTCCCGCGTCCACGCATATTTCCGATAGCGCTTGCAGACCAACACGCCCACTGCCACGACCAGCACAATTCCAGCTATGATTGCCAGCAATTCCAATACTTGTGTTATCATTTGTGATTCCATTTCCTCTTCCTCATCTGTGAATCTTTTGCATGAAACAATAACATTGTATCATGCAAAACATTAGTTCTGCAAGCTGTTTCAGAATTTTTTCTTTCAAAAATCAATGTTTTTTCTTTACAATTTCTGCAAAATGTTGTATAGTTCGATTGTTACTAAAGAACGTCGTTCAGCGGCGGCAAATCCGTGTTGAACCGTTCTGTCAAATTCATTTCATCATGCAGAGTAGAACCGCGTGCGTTAGGAATATGATTCGATTCCTTGCAGTGCCTTGTGAACAGGGAGTTGTCACAGGGACGAAAAAGACCAAATGCCAAGTCTGTCTTGCGATACGAGGTTCGCATCCCGCTGCTACATATTTGGCTGTTAAGATTTTCTTACTTTTCTTACGTCTCATTTGTGTAGTTTCAGGTTGCTGCATAAAGGAGGCTTATTTTATGCAAAAAATCAGGAAACCTTACTCAAAACTTTACTCAGAGCGGTACGTCGGCGGCTTCAAGGAGCTCAGAGTCACGCACAATCTCGTCCTGTGCGGTCTGCTGGCGGCGCTGGCTGTCGTGCTCAACTACACCACGTCCATCTTTATCACGCCCAACATCCGCATCGGTTTCTCCGGTCTGCCAAACCGCGTGGTCGAGTACCTGTTCGGCCCCTGCGTCGGTGCCGTGTTCGGCGCCACACTGGACATCCTCAAATACCTGTTAAAGCCCGACGGGGGCGCGTTCTTCTTTGGCTACACCTTCAACGTCATGGTGGCAGGTGTGATCTACGGCTCCATCCTTTACAAAAAACCTGTCAAGCTCTGGCGCATCTTTATAGCAGAATTGTTGACAAAAGTCATCGTAAACTGCGGACTCAACACACTGTGGCTCGCTGTCATGAACGGAAACGCTTTTATGGCGATTCTGCCCGCGCGCGTTGTCAAGAATCTCATCATGCTGCCGATTGACACAGTTATATTGTTCTTCACACTCACCTTTGTGTCGCGGCTCCTCAGTATGCCGGAGTTTCGCCGATATCGCGGAGAAAAGTAGCTTTTAGAATTTCAATATTGTGTATCCTTATCATAACACAAAAACTTTCGGATAGGAATGAAATCCACTTCCTTTTTCTGCCGAATCCGTTTTCCCTCTTTTTTCACGCGCAAAAATGTGTTAGTATAGATGTAGATAATACAAAAGTGTTCTAAAATATACACGAACCGCGCGAAAGGATACATATTATGAACCACACTGAAAACCGAATGTTTGATGAACTAAAACACCTGATTGACTGCTCGGCGCTGATCTGGCTGACCGCCATGGGCGGCGTGTCTCTTCTCATTTTTCTGCTGTGCCTGCTCGGCGCCCTGCCGCGCGCAGCGCTGTGGTCCCTTCTATGGATTTTCCCGACAGCGCTCTTTCTATGGGCAGCCGTGTGGCACTATCACAAGAAAGCGCGCATCCTCGCACAGAAGCAGCAGATCTCCATGATGGCCTACCATGCAAAACAGGTCATGGAACACCTACAGCAGCAAATCCCGGACACGCTGATCACAGACAGCAAGATCAAGATGCGTTACCTTGCCCGGCATGGCATCGACATTGACAACGCACTGAGCCGGCTGGGGCATAATGTCGAGCGCTATAATGAACTGGTGCTTGCCTTTTTGCAAAACAGTGATAAGTATGAAGATTCGCTGTATGATCTGATGCAGCCCGACACGCTGCTGCGATACGGCGCCAACGCGCACACGCTGCGCCTCAAGGCAAACGAGCTTGGACTTGTAACCCTGACTGACACTGCATTTTTCCATGAAATCGAGGCATACGCCGGCTGCTATGACGTGGTGCGCGCCAACTGGAAAAAGCTCTCGCTTGAACTTGACGAGGCGTACAGTATTCTGAATGAATATGCGAAATCTCTCGGACTAAAAAATGATGCCGTCGATAAGGACGGCAATCACATGACCTTAAAACGGTGGGGCGAGCAGCTTCAGGAAGCCTTTCAGGCGCTTGAAGCATACGATACAGACAAAGCTAAGACAATCTTGAATGAGCTTATAAAATTTCCGATTGATTCTGACCTCAACAATGCCTTGAAGGGAATCCTCTCCAACATTGACGAGATGATGGCTGTATAAAAGCGACCGCATATGCGGTCGCTTTTATACGCCTTTATTTACTGATAACCTGAACACGCTCCTCGTCCAGAACGCGCAGATTGCTGATTGGATTTCCCTTGCAGTTTACCTGGCGCAGTGAGAGCAGCTCCGACAGGATGTGCATATCCGTCACATAATTGTCTGCGAAATCAATCTCCTCGAGCTTCGTAAGCGCCGCGGCAAAGTCGATATTATCCAGCTTGTTATCCGCCACATCCAGCTTCTTAAGGTTCGGAAAATGTGCAATAAAATCCAAATGATCTGCCAGATATACGTCATCCCAGTCTATACTGACAATTCCATAACCGCCCTCGATCGTTACATTTTCGTAGAGCTTAATGCCCGCCATTTCAAGAATTTCCAGTGAAGGGTTGTCCGCGACTTTATCAAAGTCAATCTCGCATTCCATGCCGCTGATGTTGAGCGCTCTAAGCTGCGGCAGCGCAAAGATTGCAGAGATATCCTCATAAGTCACCATTCCGCCCAGATTGAGTTCCTCCAATGTATGAATACGATTGATAAAGTTCAACGATCTGTCACTGCCATATGTCGTACACGTCAGCTTCCGCAACTTAGTCAGACCGGAAAGATCAAGCTCCGGCGGCAGATTGCAGCTGCGCAGTACCAGCTCCTCCAAGCCTGTCAGCTCCGGCAGAAACGCACAGGAGCCAAAGCCCTTTAAGGTCAGGCGCTCTAGGTTTGTCAGCCCTGCAAGTGACGGCTCTGGACAGTCATAGGGTTTCTCTAGCGTCAGCTCTCGCAGCGAGAGAAGCGAGGTGACACCGCTCATATCTGTCAGCTCGCCACAGTTTTCGATGGAGAGCCATTCTAGGTGCGTTAGCGCCTCCATTCCGCGAAAGTCAAAAAACTGCCCATCCTTAAGCGCCAATCCTTTGAGCTGGGGCATTCTTTGCAGAAATTCGAGCGATTTGAGGCTCTCTGACTCGACAGACAATTCTTCAAGCTTCGAGACCGTGGCAAGCACAGAAAAATCACTGATCATATCTGCGTCTACGAGTGTGAGTGCTCTGAGATTCTTCAGGGCGGCGAGCGCATCCACATCACTCAGTTCCCCGGCGTTGAACGAGAGCCGCTCGACATTTGAGAACGCCTCTATCCCGTCAAGCTGCTCGATGGAACCCTTGACAGTCAGCTCTCGAATCGAAGCGGGATGATCGAGCGCCTCTGCCTCCTTCCCAAACGTATCAAAATACGCCGTGACGGACTCGATCGGCACCCCTTGCAGGTTACAGCTTGAAAGCCGGCTGTTGGTATCCAGCCTTTTCAGACCTGTTAATCTGTATAAATTTTCATAGCCAGTCGGCGTTCGCGCTGGAAATGTCAGCCATTCCAGCTTCGCATCAGGGTTCTCCAATGGATTCTCAAAGCTGTAGCCCATATAACAGTTGTCCATGTCGCTGCGGTCTGCAATCCACTGAATCTTCGCCAGCTCCTCCTCGGTCACACTGTCCGCCTCCTTGCCAAACACGATCGATGCCATCTGACCCAGCATTCCCGAAAATTCTTTTTCCTTCGTCTCATGCACCGTATACGTTGACGAGATAGACGGCTTTGCATATTCTGTTCGGACCTCCTTCGCCCTCTGATACCGGAAAAATCCCAGCATCCCAGCAAATCCTAAGAATAAACTGATCGATAAGATGACAATCGCCGGCGAGATGGTGTATGAGGACGGCTGACTGGGCTGCATCGGCACCCAATTTGGATTTGGCGGCAAAGGTGGATTGTTTTGCGGCTCCATATTCATAACAAATTCACTGCCGCAGTATTCACACTTGACAACCTTTGTATTATTCTCTGGTATCGTCAGTGTGGCACCGCAGCTTGGACACTTGATCTCCTCAAGCCTTACCAGATTTCCCAATGATGCTCCTCCCTTCACGCTCCGTCAAACAGTGCTTTTTCCAACTCCGCGATGTCGTCTGTATTGGGCGTGTACACATTTTCAATCAACTCAATCCGCACTGTCATTGTGGCTGCTTCATCATACTGCAGCTCAGCAAGAACCGTCTCCATGCTGTTTTTAAATTCTAAGAACACACTTTCCTCTAATTCTTCCTCGGTCGGCGGTTCCTCGGCATTCTTCCATGCATCTGCCATCGCCGCCACCGCTTCTTGATGGCGCTCCAGCGCTGGCTGAAAGATATTCATCTTCTCATAAGTAACCGTCACTACATAAGAACCGTCACTCTGCTTCTCGGCAGTATCGACCGTGTAACGGACCTTTGCCAGCATGTCCATATACACCTGGCGGAACGATTCCCTGTACGTATCAGACACGCCAAGTTTGCTGCAAAATACACCGACGCCGGTATCAATTCCCCGATCATAGAGCGCCTTCGCCTCCTCCGCGGTGCCCAGCTTCATGTCCACAAAAATCGTCGCATCATTTTTGTATGATGTATCGAGGAGCGCTTGAAGATAATTCTTGACCGTTTTGTCCGATGTGCAGCCGCTCAAAGTGCTGACCGCCACAATGCTAATGAGTAAAAATATGATTTTCTGATAACTTTTCTTCATACTTCAATCTCCATATTCCCGTTCGCGCAGGAGTAATCTGTCTATAAAACCATTGCAAAAGTGAAAACGCATACCCCGGTTTGTTGAGATATGCGTTTTATGATTTATATTGTATCCCTACAGCTCTACCTTGTCAAGATGCCAAATTTCATCTACATACTGCTGAATGGTTCTGTCAGAAGTGAACTTGCCAACCTTTGCGACATTGAGCATCGCGCTCCTTGCCCAGCCGGTCTTGTCCGTATATGCCTTCTCCACCCGCTTCTGCGCATCTGCATAAGCATGGAAATCTTTGAGGATAAAGTAGCGGTCCGCCTTGTCCGTATCCAGCGTATTCAAAAGAGAATTGTAAAGGCTTCTGAACAGTTCCCTGTCATCGGCATACGTGCCGTCTACAAGCTGGTCTACAATCTTGCGAATCTCCGCATCACTGTTGTAGATATCCATTGGATTGTAGCCGCCGTGGTTCTCATAGTTGATGACCTCGTCGGAACTCAGACCAAAGATAAATGCATTCTCATTGCCGACTTCCTCAACAATCTCCACATTTGCGCCGTCCATCGTACCGAGTGTCAGCGCACCGTTGAGCATAAACTTCATATTGCCGGTGCCGCTCGCCTCCTTCGAAGCGGTCGAGATCTGTTCGGAGATATCTGCTGCCGCAAAGATCCACTCCGCATTGGAAACTTTGTAGTCCTCGATGAATACAACCTTGATGCGGTTCTTGACAACAGGATCGTTATTTACCTTGTCTGCCACTGCATTGATAAGTTTGATCGTAAGCTTTGCATTCTTGTAGCCCGCTGCTGCCTTCGCACCGAAGATGAAGGTTCTAGGATAAAATTCCATGCTCGGATTTTTCTTGATTTCATTATAGAGATACATCACATGAAGAATGTTCATGAGCTGTCTCTTGTACTCGTGCAGTCTCTTGACCTGCACGTCAAAGATGGAATCCGGGGCTACGGTCACATTGTTGTGCTCTTTGATATATTTTGCCAGACGCACCTTGTTCTTGCGCTTGATCTCCATGAACTCTTTCTGTGCCACAGGATCATCGACATACTTCACCAGCCCCTCGATCACAGGAAGGTCTACAATCCAGTCCTCTCCTACCTTCTTAGTCACCCAGTCCGCGAGCAGCGGATTACCGTGAAGCAGGAAACGTCTCTGTGTGATGCCGTTTGTCTTGTTGTTGAACTTCTGCGGGAACATCTCGTAAAAGTCTCTGAGCTCCTGATTCTTGAGAATCTCTGTGTGAAGTCTTGCCACGCCGTTTACACTGTATCCGGCAACGATTGCCATGTGTGCCATCTTAACCTGACCATCTGCAATGATTGCCATCTTCTTAATCTTGTCAGCCGGTTCTGGATATCTGTTGACAATATCCATCAGGAACCTGCGGTTGATCTCCTCCACGATCTGATAGATTCTGGGAAGCAGTCTCTGGAATAAATCTACAGGCCATTTTTCAAGCGCCTCCGCCATGATTGTATGGTTCGTGTACGCGCAGGTCTTTGTCGTGATCGCCCAGGCCTCGTCCCACTCTAAATGGAAGTCATCCAGCAGAATGCGCATCAGCTCTGCGATCGCCACTGTCGGGTGGGTGTCGTTTAGCTGGAATGTTACTTTCTCATGGAATTTATGAATGTCATCATGCTTGGACATATATTTCTCGATTGCCGTCTGCACGGAAGCCGAGATAAAGAAATACTGCTGTTTTAAGCGAAGCTCTTTTCCAGAAATATGATTGTCATTGGGATAGAGCACCTCCACGATATTTCTCGCAAGATTGGTCTGCTCTACTGCCTTCTGGTAATCACCCTTGTCAAAGGAATCCAGACTAAAGCAGTCCATCGGCTCTGCATCCCAGATTCTCAATGTGTTGACAATGCCGTTACCATAACCGACAACCGGAAGATCGTATGGAATCGCCTTGACAGACTGGTAATTCTCCTGATACCAGATCAGTCTGCCGTCCTCTTCCCTGCATGCCACGTTTCCGCCAAATTTGATCACTTTCGTGTACTCTGGACGGCGCAGCTCGAACGGATTGCCGTCCCGCAGCCAGTCATCGGGCACCTCACGCTGGAATCCGTCGCGGATCTCCTGCTTGAACATACCGTAGCGGTAGCGGATACCACATCCATATGCAGAGTATCCAAGCGTCGCCAGTGAGTCCAGGAAACATGCCGCAAGCCGTCCCAGACCGCCGTTTCCAAGCGCTGCATCCGGCTCCTGATCCTCGATCACATTGATGTCAAGCCCCAGGTCCTCCAGCGCCTCTGAAAACTCCTTGTATGCCATCAGATTGATCATATTGTTGCCAAGCGCACGTCCCATCAAAAACTCCATCGACATATAGTAGACTGTCTTGGGGTCCTTCTCCTCATACGCTTCCTGTGTCTTGAGCCAGTGATCCACAATCGCATCCTTCACAGCAAATGCTACTGCCTGAAAAATCTGCTGATCTGTCGCCTCCTCCAGCGTCTTTCTGTACAGTGTCTTTACATTGTACAATACGCTTCTCTTAAACATTTCTTTGTCAATTATTGGCTTTTTTGGCATTTCTTTACCTCTCCTTCTTCCCTGTGCCCTGTTTCTTAAAAGTATATAACTCAAAGGATTCTGAACACGTAATTTTGTGCTAATTTTGGATGAATCTTTTCTCATTCTTCATATTATAGCACACTATGTCAAATCTTTAAACAATAAATTCTGGAAAATCACGTTTTTTATAGCAGCTTTGCCGTTCCTGTTCCCTTCGTTTCCAGCAAAGATGATTCGCCAGCGTTCTCCTCATCCTCCTGTTTTGTGATGACTTCCTCTGTTTTCTCCTCTAGTTCCTGCGTCTCCTCGCTCTCGTCCGCATCGGATGTGATATCATTTCGTTTGTCGAGCAAATCCTGCACCCGCTGTTCAAGCTCGTTTGACGCTTTCTCGATCGTGCCCTGCGACACCTCATTCAGCGCGGCATCGACACCGCTGTCAAGGATTGACTGTTTTACTCTGTCCACACCCTCGAGCGGATTGAGCTGAATATGTTCAAGCTCCAGCTCCCGCGCATCCTTCGTCTCCTGTATGCCGGTTCTGCGCAGTCTCATGATCTCACTATAGTTTGACTTGATCATGCCTCTTGCGGACTCCAAGTGTCCCGATACCAGCTCACGCCGCTCCGCCTCGCTGAGATGCTCCTTTCCAGCCGCCTCCATCGCAAGGCCGATCTCTTCCTGTGCCTCCCTGATCATTCCGTCAGCCTTGGCGATTCTGTCATATCCGTCATTCATCAACTCATCGATGGCTGCTGTCGCCTGCATCTCACGCTTTGCAGCCGATACGCCAAGCTGTGATGCGGCATGATCGAACTGTTCGCCGACGCTGCCAAGCTTCTGATCCTCGTCAGTGGTCTGCGCATTGTCCGCCGTGCCTTCGCCAGCGCTCTCCTCGTCCTCATCCTGCTCCTCAAAGCTTTTCAGCATCATATAGAGATCTGCATTCTTCTGGTCAATCTCCTCCTGCCCTTTTGAGGCTGCCGCCGCGCTTCCTGACGCATACTCTGCACACTGCTTGTTCTCCTCCTCCTGGCGCGCCTTCAAGTCGATCAGCCGTTGCAGCGCTTCCTGTTTCTTTGCCGTCGTCTCCTTGTCTGCGCCGGACTCGTAACTATTCTGGATATCACTCATCAGGCCGGAAATCTCATCCAACAGGCTTGTGTGCTCCTTTTGTTCATTCTCTTTCTGCTCCTGTGCTCTGAGCAGCAGCCGTTCTGCGCTGCCAGCGGAGAAGCTCCTTGCCCCATCCTGATTTTCTTTGCTTAATTTCCTGCCCTCGCGCGAGATCGTCACCTTACACTGTGCCCCAAACACATCCTGCGCCTTTGCTGTCTGTTGTGTCTTCCCGCGCATCCACGCTGCCGGATTGTGATTTCCGACCTGCAAATTGCGGTAAGTATTGATCATGTTCAACTGCATTCTGTCATACCTCTCTTTCTAATTATTTATTATAATAAACGCAACTCATCGATGCTGCTCCCAATGCTTTCTGCTGTCAATTGTTCTCTGAATACACAAGAACAGCTTTGATCTTTATCGTTTGCTATAACAGTGACATTAATTATATCGACCATCCGAAACGGATTGTTAACCCAGCTTGCCTCTCTCGTGCAAAAGCCCCATCTTGAGCTCATAATAATCGGGGGTCATGTCCATATAGTGCTCATGCGGATTGATAAAACGCTGCTCCTCCTCCCAGATTTCCTCGTCTAGCTGCTTTCTCACATACGCTCTGATTTCCTCCAGTGCGGGAAGCTCATACACACGCTTTCCATTCTCAAATATTTTCACCTGCAGCGGTTTTGCGGTGCAGTTCGTAAATTTCAGATTCCGCCATGGCATCTTGGGGTCCACAAAACGGAACATGCCGCTCATGTCGATCTCCTCGTCCGCCTTGGCAATCAAATCCGCCTTTGCCTTTCCATTCTGGTCATAAATGCGGTACACTTTTTTAAGGCCGGGGTTTGTGATCTTCTCCACGGTGCCGGAAATCTTGATGCGCGGCGTAAATACACCGTTTTCCTCCACCGCTGCAATCTTGTACACCGCGCCGAGCAGCGCCAGCGTGTCATCGGAGTAATCACTGGTAGCGCCTGTGATGAGCCGCTCGCCCACGCCGTAACCGTCAATGCACGCCTTCTGCACATTCAAAGACGAGATCGTGTGCTCGTCAAGACTGTTTGACACAATGATCCTGCAGTCTGTCAGCCCTTCCTGATCCAGCATTTTCCTGACCTTTGACGACTGGTATGCCAAGTCCCCGCTGTCAATGCGAATGCCTTTGAGTCGTTTTCCCTTAGGCTCGAGTATCTCATGCGCCACACGAATGGCATTGGGAATACCGGACTGAATCGTGTCGTAGGTGTCCACCAGCAGCACTGTATTATCAGGATAATTGACTGCATAATTTTTGAACGCCTCGTATTCATCTTTATAGTACATCACCCAGCTATGCGCCATCGTGCCGCTCACTGGAATCCCAAACATCTGCCCCGCAAGCACCGTCGCCGTCCCTGCCGCTCCGCCGATGTAGGAAGCGCGCGCGCCATACACTGCCGCGTCCATATTATGTGCCCGCCGCGCGCCGAAATCCGACACCATTTTCCCCTCCGCCGCCTTCACAATGCGCGCGGTCTTGGTCGCCACAAGCGACTGATGGTTGATCTGCGCAAGAATTGCCGTCTCTACAAGCTGCGCGTCAATCAGCGGCGCAATCACCGTGATGACTGGCTCGTTGGGATACATGATCGTCCCTTCCGGGAACGCATAGAGGTCCCCATGGAACGAAAAGGTACTCAGATATTCCAAAAAGGTTTCTGTAAAGGTATTGAGCGAGCGCAGGTACGCCACGTCCTCCTTTGAGAAATGCAGGTTCTCGATGTACTCTACGATCTGTTCAAGCCCTGCAAAAATCGTATATCCGCCCCTGTCAGGATTTTTCCTGTAAAAGACATCAAACGCCACCCGCGTCTCGATATCGCCGTCATTGAAATAACCGTTTGCCATGGTCAGCTCGTACAAGTCCATGACCATAGACAGGTTTCTTGGATCTGCCTGCTTCATCATATTGGTTTGTCCTTTCTATATTATTTTATTTTCATTTACGGATCTTCTTTTTTTATCATAATCCCTTTTTATGCTCACTGGCAAGCGAAATTTGTAAAGCGCTCAATCAAGCAGGTATGTTGTTTGGTCTTTTTGTCATAATCAATCCCCACCAGCAGGATTTCACCGGAGTACTCCCGCAGCGACACGGGATACTGCCTGTTCTTGATCTGCGCGATCGCCGCAGCCGCGCCCTTGTCCCATTTTAGTTCGACCACAATCACCGGGCGGTTTGGCTGATTTGCAAGCGGCAGGTACACAAGATCCGCAAAGCCTTTTCCGCAGGGAAATTCACGAATTGGTCTGTAATAGTACCGAAAAGCGGAGATCAGCGCAATCATAATGGTACAGGCCAGCGAATTTTCATCATTGTATTCAATGCTGGAGACAAAATCATTGTGTACACATTGAATCTGCTGCGCTGTCCTGACGGCATCACCCTCCATGACAGCACTCAAAATCTGCTCCGAGACCTTCATAAACTGTGACAGGTGCTCCTGCCCGTTGTTCTCCATATATTGATAAAATACTTCCTGTATCTCCTTGTTTGGCACATACGCCTCGCGCGTGTCCGAGTCATACGCAAAATATCCCAGATGAATCAGTGCTGTCAAAACTTCACTCTTGTTCTGAAAGGACTGCAAATCGTTTTTGCCGTTTGCCACCGTCACAGGCACCCTGTTCCCGGAAAGCATCTTGATCACATCCTCACGCAGACCGTCGAAGTTTTTGCTGATCAGGTCATCAATGTCACCGTAAGTACCTGTCGTTGTCCAATACTGCTGAAACTGCCTGCACGAAAGCGCCCTCACCACCGACAGCGGGTTATACATCGCAATGCCATTTAAATAATACCCATTATACCACTCCTTCATCTCCTCAAAAGAGACATCATACTGCTCGCAGAGCGCATGAACCTCCCCCTCTGTGAAGCCGATATCCTGCGCTAAATCCATCGGCGTTGTCATCGTATATTCCATAAAATTATTCACCGCGGACTGGCCCTTGGTCCGCACAATGGGCATGATGCCCGTAAGGTACGCAAGTCGCACATATTCCTTCGCATCACTGTTTTTGAATAAACTGCGCAGCCATTCAAGATAGTCTTTCCGGTCTAAGCTGTCCTCATCAAATTCCCGAATCGGATAGTCCCACTCATCAAAGATAATAACAAACTGGCGGCCTGTCCTGTAATACAGCTCGGTCAAAGCCGTCGCCAAGACACTGCCCTCTAGCGCGGGATGCTCAATCTCCCTGTACTCCTCCTGCAACTCCCGCACAATCTTTCCATTGATATACGGCACAGGCGCCTTCCGCTCAAACTGCGCTGCACCAAACTGCGCCTGAATATCTACAAATATCGTATCATACTGATTGATGCTTGCCCTAAAAAGCGCATCCTTCTCACATTTTAACGGCTCAAATAACGCGCCGGAATCCGTCCCTCTGCTGAAAAATGCGACCAGCATATCGGCTGTGACAGATTTTCCAAACCGCCGCGGTCTGCTGTTGCAGACAAATTTCTCGTCGGCATCCTTCTGCAAAAGTTTGTTGATCAGCACGGTCTTGTCCACGAAATATTTTGATCGGGAAAACTCTGCAAACTTCCTGTTTCCCTGATTTAAAAAACGTCCCATCGCACCCCTCTCTTTCCATTGCCCTATGCTGTTATCTTATCACAAAACGTTTCAGAGCGCCACTCCATCATATTTATTTTGAAAAGGAGATATTAAAATGCGTATTGAAGCCTGTATCCAAATATGATACACTACGTGTATTATAAATGATTTCCACAGAATCTAAGCATAGGAGTGAGAATTTCATATGTTACGCAACAAAGATATCCTAGAATTAAAAAGACGCTTCAAGAAAGAGAACTGCACCATCACCAGAATGTGCGGCTGCTATGTAGACGCCAGCAAAAATAAGGTTGTGGAGTTAAGCGAAACCTTCCTCAATCTGGAAGATGAAGAGTTTTTTAAGTACCTTGAAATCGCAAAG
The DNA here is from genome assembly GCA_910586405.1 of uncultured Lachnospiraceae bacterium. Classification (GTDB taxonomy): domain Bacteria; phylum Bacillota; class Clostridia; order Lachnospirales; family Lachnospiraceae; genus COE1. The sequence continues at coordinate 1,127 of CAJUII010000017.1, read as the reverse complement.
AAAACGCTTTCAGGCACCATCGGAAACAACCTTCTGGAGCTGCATTTTGCAAGCGAGGAGGAGGAACCCGGCGGCAAACAGCAGTATCTGCTGGGACTGCGCGAGAGCGGGCTCAAAAACCCGGAATTATTAGCGCACCTGTACGACAGAATTATCGAAAATTACGACTATGTGGGCAACTATTTAATCCTCGTGTTCCACGATGCATACGATGTCATCACCAAGACAAACGATGACCTCAAACTCGATGAATCCGAGGAGGTCTTTACCTACCTGCTGTGCGCGATCTGTCCGGTCAATCTGTCCAAGCCGGGGCTTGGCTACCGCGCCGACCTCAACCGCATCGGCATCCGCGTACAGGACTGGGTCGTTGCTGCGCCCGATGTCGGCTTTCTGTTCCCCTCCTTTGTAGAGCGCTCCGCAGACATTCATTCCCTTACATATTATGTGCGCGACGCCAAGGATTCGCACCGCGACTTTATCGAGGCGGCGCTTGGCTGCGGTGCGAAGCGGACCGCCACGGAGGAACACAACGCCTTTCGCAGCATCGTCAAGACCGCCATCGCGCCCATCATCGAAGACAGCGATGAGATGCTCATCAACATTCAGGAAAAATTAAACGACATTGCCGAGGAGCACGAGGCGGCGATGGAAGATCTTGTGATTGTAGAGCCGGAGGAATTTACCCTCACAACGGAAATTATCAAGGAAGTGTTTGCGGACACCAAACTCCCGGACGCCGCTGTAATGCAGATACAGGATCATTTCACAGAGGAGTTCAGCGACAAGCCGCCCGTCGTGCGCAATCTGGTCAACGAGAAAGCCATCGAGAAAAACAACAAGGAAAAGAAGGAAATCAAACTTCTTGAAGAGGTTGCCTCCTTAAAGCAAGAGCTCAAGGACACCAAGCAGGAAAATGAAGAAAAAACAGAGCAGATCGAAACGCTTGTCAAGATGGAGGCGCCGCTTGACCCCGAGGAGGCCAAAAACTGGGCGGAGGTCTTTCTGCGCATGAAGCCTGAGAAGGCAGAGCGGGTGAAGTTCGATACGATTGACGGGCAGAAGTACCTGATGATTCCGATGGAGGAGGACGAGCATGTGAATTTGAATGGGGTGGAGAGGTAGTC
>CAJUII010000016.1:31718-48009 GCA_910586405.1 uncultured Lachnospiraceae bacterium | reverse complement strand
CACAGTACTATAAAATGGAAAAATGATTTGTATTAGGAATATGATTGCGTTATAATAAAAGTAATGCAGTATTACATGAACAACTATATTCATACCAATACAATATAATTTTGTGTTGTTCGCGCAATAATGCAATCAGTTCATAATACATAAGATAGTGGGGACTATGAGCGCGTTTTGTTTAACAGTTCCTGATTGCTGGAATTTGGACAATTTAGTGAAATAATTAATTAAATGGAGGTAATGCGTTATGAAACTAAAGAAACGATTTCTTTCTGTCATTCTGACTGTGGCGATGCTTGGTTCATCCTTGCAGTATCCTGAAATGACGCTTCAGGCAGAGGAATTGCCTGAGGAAACAACAATTTATAGTGAGGAGACAAAGGAGCAGGCGTCAGAGACTCAGGATGAGATGCGTGAGGGCGATTCCAGTTCAGGAGGCGCAGACGACAGTAGTCAGCCCGAAGCCAATCAGCCTCGAATCGAAGCGAAAAAGGATATAACAAACTATGTGGTTGGTGATACGATTGGTCTGTCTGATTTGACAGTGACATATTATGATGGAAATGGAGGAAAAGAAGAGGGAGTATCAGGTTACAAAACTAACGTAGACATCATAGACATGACAACGGCAGGAACCAAACAGCTGGAAATCACCTACAATAAAGATGGTGTCGAATTAAAGGTGACGTTGGAGTTAACCGTAGAAGAAAAACCTATAGTTACACAAGCGTATATAGAAGCAGAAAAGACGCAGAAAACATATAAAACAGGTGATACGATCGATCTGTCTGATTTGACAGTGACATATTATGATGGAAATGGAGGAAAAGAAGAGGGAGTATCAGGTTACAAAACTAACGTAGACATCATAGACATGACAACGGCAGGAACCAAACAGCTGGAAATCACCTACAATAAAGATGGTGTCGAATTAAAGGTGACGTTGGAGTTAACCGTAGAAGAAAACAAGCAGCCTTATATCAAGGCCTCCAAGAAAAAAACAAGCTACCAATGTGGCGAGGAATTTAAAACAGATGATTTGACTGTCACCTATTATGACGATACAGGTAAAGACACACTTGTATCAGCTGCCACAAATGCATCTTCTGATGGCTACACGATAAATAACATTGACACAAATGTAATAGGACCTCAAAAGCTGACTGTCACCTATAAGGGTCTGACAGCGACCATCGATTTGACGATCGTGGGTAAGACGGCCTATATTACTGCCGATAAGACCATTACAGAATACAAAAGAAATGAAAAAATTGATTTGTCTGACCTGACTGTAAAATATTATGATGAAGCAGGAGTTGAACACGAAGTATCTCCAGTAAGTGATACTGTATCAGATGGTTATACAGTTTCTGATTTTGATACATCAAGATTAGGCAAAAGACCGTTAACTGTCACCTATAAAGGTCTGACAGCAACTGTAGAGCTGGAAGTGATCGAGGCTCCCCATATCACAGCATCCAAGACAGTGACCACTTACAAATACGGCGATGAGTTCAACTTAGATGACTTGACAGTACGCTATTATGATGAGTCCAACAAAAGCACACAGATCTATGCTGCGACGGATGAATCTCCTGATGGATATACCACCAATGCGGCAGACATCAAGACCATAGACGCAGGAGCTGAGTCTGTGATCGGTGCAGAGCAAGAGTTGATCATAACATACAAGGATATGCAGACAACCATTAAAATCAAGGTTGAGGGCAGAAAACCTTTTATCAGAGCCGAAAAGGAAGAGAAAGAATCCAAAAAAAATACAGCGATTGATCTATCAGATCTCAAAGTAAAATATTACAGTGAAAAATATTATGAACTCGATAAAGACGACGAGGAAGCGACGGGGTGTGAGTACATATCACCGAGCGAAGGCGGTTCTAAAGGCTACACCACAAATGTTGACCGCATCAGTACCGATACCATAGGAAAGAAAGAACTAATCATCACATACATGGATCTGACCACGTCAGTAGAGCTGGTGATCTTCGAGGACCCTTATATTCAGGCGAGAAAGACCAAGACAACATATGAGTGCGGCGATAAGCTGGACCTTTCGGATCTGACTGTAACTTATTATAATGGAAGAGGAAACAACGAAACAGTATCCAGCACCAGATATACAACCAATGCCGCCGAGATTGACATGAGTACTGTTGGCAGGAAACAGCTCATCATTACGTACAATACTCTCAAAACGACCATCAATCTGACAGTGAATGAGAAGCAAGTAATAAAAAAAGATCCTTATATTCAGGCGAGCAAGACGAAGACAGAGTATGAAGTCGGTGATAAGCTGGATCTCTCGGACCTGACTGTGACTTATTATGATGAAGATGGAAAAAGTCAAAGCGTTACAGAGTATACGACAAATGCCGATCAGATAGATATGGGCATTGTGGGAAAGAAAGAGCTGGTCATCACATACAATCAATTGACGACAACGATCGAGTTGACTGTGATAGAGAAATCTGAGCCAGATAAGACGAAAGTAAGTGCGCCTACAGCAGAACCGGCATCGGGGACAATACCGCGCGGAACCAGAGTGATCTTGGAGACTGTCACGGAGGATGCACAAATCTATTACACAACAGACAATACCGAGCCAAGCACAAACAGCAGGCGTTACACAGGACCGATTATCATTGACAGGAGTATGACGGTCAAGGCGATTGCGGTCAAGAGCGGATTTGCGGACAGTGATGTATCGGTCTTTGAGTATACTGTTTCAGAAAATAATGAAGGTCTGAAAATCCAGTTTGCAGAGCCGGATCGAGTTTATATCTATACTGGAAGTGAAGTGACACCCAAAATAGTTGTTACAAACAATGGCATGTTGTTGAAGGAGGGTGTTGACTATACGTTAAAATATTCAAACAATACGAATATCACTGATTCTGCACGCGTGACTGTGACTGGAAAAGGCAATTTGGCCGGAAGCTGGATCATGACATTTTCAATCCGGGCAAAGATGCTTGACAACAGCGATCTTGATGACAAGAATCCATTGAAAGTGGAAGGGGGACAGATCACTGTACTGGAAGGAACGAAGGCTTCTCCGATGCTCATGTACGGTGGTACAATACTGTCCAATAAGGATTTTCAGTTTACAGATGACAGATATAAAAATTACAAATGGCAGTTGTCAGACAATGGCGCACAGTTTACCGTTAACGGACAGGGAAATTTTACTGGCAGCCGTGTGATTTCTGTGAAAGTTATCTCAAAGGAGCAGGAGAGCCAGTGCAATATCATTGTAAACTTTAACAATGATTTGGCAAATCTTGTCTATAACGGTTCGCCAAGAGATATCAGAAGTTTTATTTATATCTCTACAAAGGCAACGCCAAAAGGTCTTGTGGAAAATCAGGATTACATCATATCTCTGCCAGAAGATATTATCAGCGCTGGCGTGAAAAAGTATACTGTCATCGGCATCAGTGACAGGTGTGTAGGTTCAGTGACAAAAACCTATACAATCACACCGAGAAAGGCAAACTTCACAGTAGAGTATGATCAGGGCGGATACCCGTATGTAAGTACTGGAACGACGATGTATGATCTGGTTGTCAAGGAACGAAATCGGACGTTGACAGAAGGTACAGATTATATAGTTACGTATTCGAATAACAAGAAAGTAGGCACTGCGAAGTTCACTGTGACTGGCGTGGGCAGTTACGAGGGAAGCAGTTATAAAGGAACGTTCACAATCAGGCAGGCAATGATGGACCAGAATACAGTGGATGTCGTTGCCGGCGATAAGATCTTCAAGAAGCCAGGCGTGTATAAGTCTGCGCCTTATGTGAGCATGAATGGTGTGACGCTTAAGTCATCGGAGTATAAGGTTACTTATTATCTGGATGATCCCCGAACAAATGCGAATGCGCGGGTGATGGATAAGAAAAATAAAGTGACCAGCGGCGAGACAAGAGTATGGGTGAAAGTAACTGGGAAGAACAAGGGCAATTTTGCAGCGAGCGGCGAAAACTATGCAGTTGGAAGCTATATGGTCCGCAGCAAGGCCGCAGACAGTATTGACTTGTCTAAGGTCAAAGTCACATTTCAGGATAAAGATGGCATCACAGTCAAGAAAGTAGGCTACACCGGATATCCGATCACAGACCTCAAAGTAGTAGTCACCTATAAGACAAAAGGAGGGACAATCACACTTGACCCAAGTAAATACAATGTGGTATTTACAAACAATGTGAATAAAGGAAAGGCGAAAGTGATCATCACAGGAAAGAGTGGACAGAGTCAATATATTGGCACAAAGACAGCAACTTTTAGTATCGTGGCAAATAAAATAAAAAGTTCCAAGTGATTCCATAGAAGCTCTTAAGTTTTTTCACATTTATTCCGACATATAGTATAACAAAGTGTATTAATGAAAAATACGCAGCGGTCTGGCACAGGCGAGATCGCTGCCATATGAACAGAAAGAGTAGGGAATGTGTATGAATTTAACCGTAGATACGCAGTACTCTGCCTCTGTATCAGTCAATACCGAATCAAATACAACTACATATAAACCATCCACCCAGGGTACTGGCAAGGTATCTAGGAGTGGTTACACACTGGACATCGCTGATAAAGTTATGGAGAACGAAGCATACGGAGGTCATGGAATGACCGCTGAGGAGATTATGCAGCAGGCAGCTAATTCGAATGCTCAATCCAAGAAAGACTTTATGATAGTGATGTCTAGTTGCGTTTCAGGGGAAGATCTTCAGAAGATGCAAGAGGAAGGCTTCAATCCGGGAAGCGTTGATGTGGAGACATATGTAACGATTGTAGACGAGATCAAGGTGAAGCTGGCACAGGCAGGAGTCGAAGTTGCAGGATACAATGATGACCTTGATGTGGAGACAATCGAAGAGATTGTGGGCAGCAGAACAGACGCAGGTGCGCTGGTGAATCAGTTGACGGGCGCACTGCAAGAAAGTGACATGCCTGTCACAAATGAGAATATTTCAGAACTTGTAGGGGCGGTGATGGAGGCATCAGGCATCAATGAACTCTCAGAGGATGCCATCAAATACCTGATCGTAAACAAAAAGGCGCCTACGATTGAGAATATGTATAAAGCGCAGTATTCCAGCACGGAAAATGTACGTCAGTCTCAGGGTTACTACAGTGAGGGGCAGGGCAGTTACGGGAAATATTATGCCAAAAAGGCAGACCATATCAACTGGGATAATCTCGCAGGACGAATTGATACAGTGATAAAGGAAGCAGGGCTGGACACAGATGCCGCTACAAAGGAGCAGGCAGCTGAGAATGCCAAATGGCTGATTGAATCTGGGATTGAGTTGAATGCTGCTAATCTCACAAAGGTCACAGAGCTCAAAAACCTGCCGCTTCCGATGAATCAGGAGGAAATTGCCAATCTTTGTGTCACTGCGATGGAGAACGGAAAATCACCTGTCGAGGCAGATCTGCGGGGAGAGAAGTCCATTGCTGTGCAGGCACAGGAGATTCTTGACAATGTGCAGCAGATTTCTGACGAAGCAATCCATGAAACCGCTGTTTCAGGCAAAGAGATGAATCTCAAAAATCTGACAGAGGCACAGAAGGAGATTGACGAACAACAGACAGACCAGACTGGCGAAGCATTAGGAAAGACGCAGATAGAAGAGAGAGTTATCGAGAAAAGCGCTGTAGATGAGGCTGCCTTAAGAGAGGCACAGGCAAGGCGTCAGCTTGAAGAGATTCGTTTGATGATGACGCAGGAGGCTAACAGGCATCTGCTGAAGGCAGGAATCTCCATCGATACAACAAAACTCTCAGAGCTGGTTGAGGCGTTGAAGGCGGCGGAGGACAATATACGTGTCGTTCTTTTCCAGGGAGAGAGTGCGGAAGAAAATGCAGAGCGCGCATTCATATATGAAGAGACACTGACAAAGACGAGAGAACTCGCTGATATGCCTGTTGCGGTGATTGGCAAAATTTTATCTAAGATTCCTCACAGCACGCTGCTCCGTATCCATGAGGCAGGGAAGGAATTACAGAAAAATTTCGACAATCAGCAGAGTGCAGGACAGAATCCAAATCAGAAGGAAAAGGCATCGTCTGCGTATGAAACGCTCATGACAGAGCCGCGCAAAGATCTCGGAGACAAGATTAGCAAGGCATTTCGCAATGTGGATGATATTCTCTCAGACTTAGGATTTGAGACAAGTGAGGCCAATAGGCGCGCAGTTCGAATCCTTGGATACAATCGCATGGAGATCAATGGGGACAATATCAACGCAGTCAAGGAGGCGGACGCACAAGTTACAGGTATCATTGACAAGATGACGCCAGCGACGACGCTTCAAATGATTCGAGATCAGAAAAATCCATTGGAAATGACCATGGAGGAGCTTGAAGCTTATCTGAATGAAAAAGGCAGAGAACCGGAGACAGATGCAGAAAAATTCTCTAAGTTCTTACAGCGGCTTGATAGAAGCGGCGGCATTGATGCGAAGGAGCGTGAAGCATATATTGGCATCTACAGAATGTTCCGCCAGATAGAAAAATCGGACGGCGCGGTGATCGGAAACCTGGTTGCGACAGGCGCGCAGATGAATTTCAAGAACATGTTATCCGCAGTGCGGACAGCAGCAGGAAAAAATATGGATGTGCGTGTAGATGACGGGTTTGGCGGTCTGGAAGAGCTGATCTCAAAGGGAAAAGCAATCGATACACAGATTAATACAGGATATCAGAAAGATTCCAGACAGCAGTCAGACAGTGATACGCAGCAGCAGGAAAAATATTATGCGAGACTTTCTGGTGAGATCAATGAGGAGCTCGCTCAAAATACTGATTTTGCACAGATTGACACCTCACAGATCACAGGTGAGACGACAATAGAGGCGTTTTCAGACACGATAAAAACAACACGAGTGTCAGAAAAAAGTCCGCAGCGCGCGGAGGAAAAAGCAGAAGATCTAAAGAATTTCAGAGACAATATGCGCAGTGTAGAGCAGATAGATGATCAGATTATCGAATCCCTGATCAATTATGGACAGAGTATCAGCATTGACAATATTCAGGCAGCCTCCAATCTGATCTTTGAGCGCGGTTCTCTGTTCAGACAGATTCTAACTGCGAGTGCCGGGAATGCGGAAGATGCTGACGAGCATGAGGATACCGCGGATGTGGAGAATTATGGTGATGCTGTTGAGCATGAAGTACTGCGGCAGGCAGACAGCTTTGTGGAGCAGATGAAAGATGCCAAAGGCGCAGGGGCTTCTTATCAGGAGATGATCAAAGAGGCGAACAAGGCTGTGGAGAAGATGATCTACGCAGGCGGTTCTGCACAGATTGACGTGAAAGCTGCAAAGGCGCTGTACAAAGGTCTCTCTCTTGCCGGTAATCTTGCGCGCGAAGAGAATTATGAGATACCAATGAATATTAAGGGAGAGATTACCTCTGTCAATCTTAAAATATATCATAATGCATCGCAGAATGGAAAGGTTGCTGTCACACTAGATACAGAGCGGCTCGGCAAAGTGGCAGCAGAGTTTGATGTCACAAAGGACCGGATATCAGGCTTGATCGTGTATGAGAATCAGTCAGAAAAGACGACGCTCGCACAGATTGAACAGGTTGTGAGACAAGAGCTTGGCAGCGTGAGCGAAAAGCGGACAGATCTCAGCTTGGTACATACGAGGTCCGTTGATCTCAATAAATTTGGGCAGGACAGAGACCAGAACACCGCTGCGGACGACACAAAGGTTCCGACAAGTGAATTGTATCACACTGCGAAAGCATTTTTGACCGCGCTGAAAGATTTATGATAGCGGCAGAGATAGAAGGCTAATCAGAAGGCTTATAGGAAAGAGGAAAATGCATGAGAATTAATTACAATGTTTCATCAATTATAGCAAGAAATGCTTTGAATAATAATGATAAGAGAGTGGCAGCTTCCACACAGAGGCTGTCGAGCGGATACAAGATCAATTCTGCGGCGGATGATGCCGCAGGTCTTGCAATCGCGAGGCGTATGAACTCCCAGATCAAGAGTCTCAAGGAGGCAAACAGAAGTGCAAACGATGGTCTGTCCGCACTGAATACAGCGGACGGCGCTATGACGGAGATGCATGACATCCTACAGCGTATGAACGAGCTTGCGATTCAGTCAGCAAACGGCACGAATGCAGATTCAGACAGAGAGATGATACAGAATGAGATCGACCAGTTGGTGAATGAGTTGGACAGAATTGCCAACACGACACAGTACAATGCACAGAATCTGCTTGATGGCAGTTTCGCATACAAGGCATATACCAATATCGATAATACGAAAGTTATGTCCTATACGGAAGGTGTGTCTACTGGAACCTATATAATCGGTCAGCTCAAATATTATCACTATGATGAAATGACGACGCAGTATAAGACCGAGGAGACAAAGATTAAAGATACAGACGGCAAGATAGTCAATGTGACTTATTCCTCATCAAAAGTGAAGGTGACAGAATCCGAGCGCATCGATGTGAACAATGAAGATAATGTGCTGCACGACGCACTCATCACAAGTTCATCCATAGGAGAGTATGGATCTAGTATCACACAGGCAAAACCATTCCCAGATGGTTCCAAAGTGTCTGTCAAGGATGATAAGATTGTCATCACGGCACAGGGGAATTTCGAGATTAAGATTTCAGTCAATGACAGGACGCCTCTGGGGGATGTGACAACGACGACAGTCGCAAGTACAGCACCTGGCAGCACAGGCGTGGAAAGTATTGAGAAAAAATATGATAATAAGAATGTTGCGGGCGGAACCGTTGTCACAACGACTTCATATAGTACAGTAAAGACCTATCACAATATTGCGGTGAAGGGACCAAACGGAAAGCGTTATAATATCGGTGAACTGAATTTCTTCAACAACACAGATTCGGAAGGAAAACCGATTTCAGGCCAGGAAATATATTCCGATTTCAGGGGTGACAATGGCAGAGGACTCAAAGATGATTTTGCAGAGTTCTTTAAGGAGAAAAATCCCCAGTGTGCGATTGATATCGATTCCGTCAACTGGAACGATACAACGGGCACCTTTGAGATCATGTATACAGCGACCGATGGCAAAACGGGCGTCAAGACACAGCATGGCCCAGAGCAATTTACATTGTTTGAGGATACAAATGACTATGGTGCTGTGATGACCACGCAGAAGAAGCTGGATGATTATCTGCATTCTGAAAAACAGATTACTCGGACAGAATATGTGATAGGAAACAATGATCCTAATGACTGTCTTAAGATTGATGTGACAGGAATGGGACCTATGGAAGTACAGGTAGGTGCCAATGAAGGACAGTTTATGACACTGGATATTCCAGCGCTCAATGCGGTGAATCTCGGTGTAGATAAACTGGATCTCACCAGTATGGAATCTGCGCGGCTGTCAATCGATGTCATAGGGGATGCGATCAACGAGCTGTCCTCTGTGCGTGCAAAGATTGGCGCGTACTCTAATCGACTGGAACACACAATCACCAATCTGGATACAACCGAAGAAAATATCACTGCCTCCTACTCCCGAATCATGGACGTGGATATGGCGACAGAGATGACAGAATACTCGACGGTACAGGTTTTGGTGCAGGCATCTACCTCAATGTTGGCACAGGCAAACGAGAGACCACAGCAGGTATTGCAATTGATTCAATAAATGAAAGGTCAGGTATTGATATGACGAGGGAAATGAAACAAGTTTTTACAAGACGTATAACGCAGGCAAATCGTACACAGTTAGTGGTGATTCTGTATGATATGATACTGGAATATTTAAAGGATGCCATAGCGGCACAGGAGGTTGGCTGCGTACCAGAATATAAAAAGGATATGCAGTGTGCTAGAAACTGTATCTCTGAGCTGAGAAGTAGTCTTGATTTTAAATATGATTTGTCGAGAAATCTCTTTGCAATCTATGCGTTTGCGGACAGAGAGCTTGCGAATGATATGTACAGTATGAAAACAAAAGATATTTCCCAGATCGCAGGCATGTTTCGGAAACTGCGTGACGCATATCATACAATCAGTAAGGAAGACCAGTCAGAGCCGTTGATGGAAAATGCACAGAATGTATATGCAGGCTTAACGTATGGCAGGACAGATATCAATGAAAGTATGTACGGTGTGGCGAGAGGATATTGTATATAGTATAGAAAAAGCATGAAAAGTTATGTCGTGAAAGCGGCGTTGAAGTCGAGCAGGGAGATTCTCCCTGCTCGTTCGCATAAAACACGGTTTTGTTGTTTGATCAGCTAATAGGCTGTTCCACAAGTGATTTGTTATCATAGCATTCGGGGGAATCCATATGGTACTCTTCATAGAGCTGCATCTGCTCTGCCTGTTGCAACAGAAAACGATAGCGTTTTAATGCTGAGTTGACTTCATAGATATAACAGTCTATCAGGTCCGGGTCTGTTACATTATCGAATCCAGAGTAAGCGATCTCTAGTGCACATTGTGTCTTTCGAATATCGTCAAGCAGCATATCACGCGGTGTGCGTGGCTGCGGCTGCGTGTTTACGACAGGGTTAAGTATACCTTTCAGACTGAAATATGTTTTCATAGGGATGTCCTTTCCTGGGGCGTGTTTGAGACAGTTGATCAGACACGTCTTTTACTTTTATATATGACAGTATAGTCCAAAAAAAGGAAAAATATGCATAAGTGACAAATGAATATTTTTAAATGTACGCGCAGATGATAAACTCTTTATATTTCGGAAAATTTCGAAATGTCATAATTCTAACAAAAACTCTCTCTATTCTTCACAATATTACGGTGAAATAAACTAAATTATCTATTGAAATTGCACAATAATTAAATAGTTGTGTGAATTTTTACATTTCGAGTGGACAAAAATTCTCAATTCGATATAATCAGTACTGTTCCATCAAAACGAATGATCATTGATCGCTCAGGTTCAGATGAGTCCATTTGATTATTCAGAACAATCGGCAGCGCCAGCAATTTGCGCATCATGTTCCGGTCAAAGCTCGATGAAACAAAATGAATAGAAGCGCTGTAAATTCGCAAGATGTTCAGATGCAGAAATGATGAAACAAAATGAATGGCAGCGCCAGCAATTCGTACACCCTATTCGGGTGAAAAGTTCGGTCGATCAGTATGAATAGAAAGGAGTAAAAGTATGGGGATTCTCATAGGTGTGTTTTGTGTTGCAATTTTTACGGACTGGCGCTCTTACCGGATTCCAAATGTCTGTATTATGGTTGGCATGACCGGCGGATTGATACAGGCATATAGGTCATTATCGTGGAGCGGATTGATCTGTGCACTGGGTGCAGCGGCAATGCTTTTTCTGGTGTTTTATCCGTTTTATCTGTTAGGAGCACTAGGGGCGGGAGATGTGAAGCTCTTCATGATGATGGGCTGTTACCAGACATGGATGGGGTCAGATGGATTGATTCATTATATGTTTGTCACACTGATGCTTGCGGCGATGGTTTCTATGATCAAGATGGCAGTATACACACAGAGCAGAGAGCGCCTGTTTTATCTAGCGCGGTATCTAAAGAAAGCAGTTTTGACAGGTGCAATAGATGAATATGAGATTGACAAGACACAGAGATGCTGCGTAGTGCGTTTATCGATTCCAGCATTTATCAGCCTGATTCTAATGTGTGCAGGGGTGTATTGCTGAGAAGAATGGTCTCTATCGTTTCTGCAAATCAATTGTGCGAGAGAGCGAGTTCATATTTGAACTGGACGAAATGATGATAGGAAGGAGTGTGGTGATCATGCGGGCGAGACAGTTTGCAATCTGTGACAGCGACAATAGTTATCTGCGAATGTTGCAGGCATATCTGCAAAAGAAAAATCCGGCTGATTTTGAGATTTTGACTTTCAATACCATTGATGGGGCAATTGACGCCAGCAGGGAAGAAGCTTTTGAAATCTTGTTGGTAGGAGAGGACATTTATGACACGGATGTCATAAATGTCAAAGCCTCTAAAATCTTTATTTTGCAGGAGGACGGATTAAAGGGAATCAAAGGATACAGCATGATCGCGAAGTATCAGTCGATGGAGCGCATGATCGCGCAGGTCCTTGAAGAGTTTGCGCTGGATGATAGCTGCAACAGCGTTCGTCGGTGCGGCAGGAATCAGACAACACTTTTAAGCTTCTATGCGCCGGACAGGCACAGGGGGCAGAGTGTGTCGGCACTCGGCGCGGCGCAGATTCTCGCGGACATGGGATATCAGGTATTATATATCAATTTGCTGCCATTTACGGGTTTTGAGGAACTTTTGCGGACAGAGTATGAGGCGGATGTGACGGATTTTCTATATTTTATCTTAAACCATTCCGACAAGCTGCTGTATAAGCTTGACAGTCTCAAACGCTGTGTACATGGTGTTGATTATCTGCCGCCTGCACTGGACTATGCAGATTTGCTTGCGATTGGAAGGAGTGAGTGGCAGTCCATGATGGATTTGCTTCTCTATAGCAGTGATTATACGCATATTGTGATGGATTTGTCAGAGATCTGTCAGGGATTTTATGACATGCTGGAGCGAAGTGATCATGCATATATTCTGACAGACAAAAGTGCAGTGTATGGTAGTGCAATGCAGTCTCATTTTATGAGTTTATTGAAGGTAAAGGACTATGGGAAGATATTGGAGCATATGACAGTGTTTGATCTGCCAGAAGGATGGGAGGCACAATGCTGTGCCCTTGACAATCTGGCGGCGTCTGTCGTAGGCGTTTGCATGAAAGGAGTGCTGGGCATCTCGTGAAGGAGAACAATGAGACACTGAAACACAGCAGATATGAAGCGTGCAGGGCGTCGATCACAGACACCGTCAGGCAGCGCATCGATCTTACCAGAGAGGTTGAGGATGATGAGATTCAGGATATGATTGATGCGCTGATCGTTCAGATGGGCAGAAAGTATGCATTATCCCTAGCACAGCGTCAGACGCTTGGAAAGAGTATTTTTCATTCTATCAGAAAGATGGACGTGTTGCAGGAGCTTGTGGACTGTGATGAAGTGACGGAAATAATGGTAAATGGTACGGAAAATATATTTGTGGAGCGGTCTGGACATCTGTATCAGTGGGATAAACGCTTTGAGACAAAGGAAAAACTGGAAAATGTGGTCCAACAGATTGTGGCAAAATGTAACAGGGTTGTCAATGAGGCCGCGCCAATTGCTGACGCGAGGCTGGATAACGGGTCACGTGTTAACATCGTGCTGTCACCGGTCGCATTAAATGGACCGATCATCACCATCCGGCGTTTCCCAGACCATCCAATCTCAATGGAGGATTTGATCGGGTTTGGATCGATTACGAGAGAGGCTGCATATTTTCTTGAGAAGTTGGTCATTTCAGGTTATAACATTTTCATCAGTGGCGGCACAGGGTCCGGGAAAACGACATTTCTCAACGCACTGTCGGCATATATCCCAAAGACGGAGCGCATTATCACAATCGAGGATTCCGCGGAGCTACAGTTACAGAATATTCCAAACTTGGTGCGCCTTGAGACGAGAACGGTCAACATGGACGGCGCAAAGGAGATTAACATACGAGATTTGATTAAATCAAGTTTGCGTATGCGTCCAGACCGAATCATTGTTGGTGAGGTCCGTGGCAGTGAGGCGATTGATATGTTGCAGGCATTGAACACGGGGCATGACGGCTCACTCAGTACCGGTCATGCAAACTCGTCAGGTGATATGCTGACTCGTCTCGAGACAATGGTATTGATGGGAATGGACCTGCCGCTTGCCGCGGTGCGCAGACAGATTGCGTCTGGGGTAGATCTCATCGTGCACCTTGGCAGGCTGCGTGACAAGTCGCGGCGTGTGCTGGAGATTGTGGAGGTGTTGGGGTTTGAGAATGATGAGATTGTCACACACACATTGTATCAGTTTCAAGAGACAGGGGAGGCGGATGGAAAAGTGTTGGGTGATTTCACGGAAATAGATGCACTGGTGCACAGAGAGAAGCTCTGTTTTGCAGGTTTTTCCTTATAATCATATAGTTTCATAAAGGTAGGTGTTGAGATGAAGTGTATCAAGAACGTTAAAGTGAATTACAGAAGCAGGCTTCCACCAGAAACAGACTACGCAACATATCGTTTTTCGAGACAGGAACTATTCATGTATTTTTTGTCCGGCGGTGTGTTCATGGCAGTGGTGAGCTGGCTTTTTTATGACAGTGTGATCGCGTGGGCGCTGCTGATGCCATTGGTGGCATACTTTTTGAAAGACAAGGGCAGGTTTCTGTGTATTGAGAGAAAACGAAGGTTGGAGATTGAATTTCGTGAGGTCATTTTAAGTGTTGCTTCCAATCTACAGGCTGGATACAGTATAGAGAATGCATTCCAAGAGTCTTATAAGGATGTTGTGCTGCTGTATGGCAGCGAATCCGTGATGGCGAAGGAGTTGAAGCTTATCTTTCGAAAATTGGGGAACAATGTACCACTTGAACATGCACTGGCAAACCTTGCGGACAGAAGCGGAGTGCGCGATATCAGAGATTTCACAGATGTTTTTCAGATCGCGAAGCGAGGTGGGGGCGATCTGCGCGGTATTATCACAAACACTGCGGAAATTATTGGAGAGAAACAGGAGATTCGGCGGGAGATAGAGACAGTGGTGAGCGAGAAACGGTTAGAACAGCAGATTATGCGATATATTCCATTTTTTATTATCTTTTATATCTCACTGACCACGAAAGGATATTTTAAAAGTCTGTATCATAATTTGTTTGGCTGGATATTCATGACAGTTTGCTTAGCGGTCTATATCGCAGCGTGCCGAATCTCAGACCGAATCTTAAATATTGATGTATAAGACATGGAAAGGAGGTGGGAATCATGGGAGAACAGCTTGCGTGCTGGCTGTATCATAAACTGGAGACGATGCAGCGAAAACCAGATAAAATCTTGTACAACAATGCTGTGCGGGAAGATTTGCAGACGCTGGAGCCTGCGGGGAATACGCTGGAGCGGCAGCGGATCTATGTCATAAAAAAGTTGTCTCTGTGCAGTATGATTGTGGTCTGCGGTGTGGTTATGTCTGTAGTTTTGTGGATAAAAGACGAGATGGACACGAGGATTGTTGATAACCAGTTAATCCGCAATGCATTAGGGGATGGCACAAAGCATATCCAATTGGTTGCAGAGGATGGAGAAGAAAGCTATGATATTCCGATCAACCTGTCAGAAAGGTGTTACTCAGTCGAAGAATTGACAAAGATGTCTGAGGAAGCAATGTCCATTCTCGAGACACAAATTCTTGGAGAAAATCAAAGTTTCGACCGCATAGAGTATGATATGCGTTTCGTGGACAGTGTGAATGGTTATCCGTTCACAGTGGAGTGGCGCACGGATGATACTTATATGGATGACACTGGAAGGCTTGTGCAGCATACAATCGCAGTGCCAGTATTGATGGAGCTGACTGCGGTATTGTCCTGTGAGAGTTTTGAGATAGAATATGACATAAGTGTCAGAATATTTGGCAAAGCTGTGCAGCCCGGCGCATCAGAGCGTCTCTCTGCTCAGATTTCTGAACTGGAGGCGGCGAGCCGTTTAGATCAGAATATGACATTGCCGTCATCATTAGAGAGCAGGCATATCGAGTGGCGATACAAAAGGCACTACAGGGGATTGTTGGTACTGGCAATGACGCCTGTCCTTGCGATTTTTATCTATTATGGAAAGGACAGGGATCTGCATAAGCAGGTACAGGAGAGGGAAGAGCAGATGCGCATGGATTATCCCGAGATTGTCAGTGCGCTTGCACTGTTGTTAGGCGCTGGCATGACGGTGCCGAATGCATGGAACAAGATAGCGAAGGATTACAGAAAAAGGCGGGAGGAGGGCGGCGGGAAACGCTATGCCTACGAGGAGATGCTCCTGGCAGTCTATGAGATGGAGAGCGGTACAACGCAGGCGAAGGCATATGAACGCTTTGGCAGACGATGCCGTATTCCAAGTTATAACAAGCTGTCTACTATGCTGGCGCAAAATCTCAAAAAGGGCGCTGCGAATTTGACACTGTTGCTCAAAGCGGAGGCTTCCGATGCGTTTGAGCAACGTAAGCATTCGGCGAGAAAACAGGGAGAACAGGCAGGGACGAAACTGTTGGTTCCCATGATGATGCTTCTTGGGATTACGATGGTCATCATCATGGTGCCAGCGTTTCAGACGTATTTTTAACGAGAGATGAATGAGAAATAGTTATCAGAAGGTATATATTAACAAGAGATGACAGAAGAAGAAA
>CAJUII010000016.1:0-31618 GCA_910586405.1 uncultured Lachnospiraceae bacterium | reverse complement strand
AAGAAGAAACAGTTATCAGAAGGTATATATTAACAAGAGATGACAGAAGAAGAAACAGTTATCAGAAGGTATATATTAACAAGAGATGACAGAAGAAGAAACAGTTATCAGAAGGTATATATTAACAAGAGATGACAGAAGAAATAGTTATCAGAAGATATATATATTAACAAGAGATGACAGAAGAAGAAATAGTTCATCAGAAGGTATAAGAGAAAAGGAGATTATTATGAAAAATTTCAGAAACTTTATGAAGGAAGAGGAAGGAATGGGAACAGTTGAAATTGTGTTGATCATCGTTGTG
The DNA here is from genome assembly GCA_910586405.1 of uncultured Lachnospiraceae bacterium. Taxonomy (GTDB): domain Bacteria; phylum Bacillota; class Clostridia; order Lachnospirales; family Lachnospiraceae; genus COE1. The sequence goes on along the minus strand of CAJUII010000016.1, from coordinate 31,314 downwards.
TTGGTCGCACTGGTCGCAATTTTTAAGAACAGTATCAAGTCCCTTGTGGAGAAGATTCTCAAAAAGGTGACAGATAATGCAAACAAAATCTAATGCATATCTTACAGTCTATCTTTCCCTCATATTTGGCATCGTCCTATCGCTGCTCTTCGTTTTTGTCGAAGGCGCGGCGATTGGCGCCGTGAGGGCGCAGGCGGAGCTCGTCGCAGACTTGGGGATGGATTCTATCTTTGCGGAATACAATCGGGAGATTTTAGAGCAGTATGAGCTGTTTTTTGTAGATACCTCCTATGGCAGTACCAATGGCGGAACAGGTATGGTCGAAAAACATTTGGCAGACTACATGAGTTACAATTTAGTACCAGAACAGGATTTGCATCTTACAGGTGCATCGACTCTGTTAGAGCTTTCCAATCCGTATCTTGAGATTGAGGAGGTGTCATGTGCAAGCGATGACAATTGTATGGTCTGGAAAGCACAGGCAGTCAATTATATGAAAGCAGTCTACGGCGGTGATCTCATCGCAAGGGTTCGGGAACAGATGGATACAGTACAGTCAAAAGGTTTGATTGAAAAAGATGTCGCAGGTGAGATCGCGGCGCAAAAGCGAGCGTTTGAGGAAGCACTGACCAAAAAAGGTATTGTGGAGTACGGCGCCGAGAGCGAGGAGGGGTATTCCTATCAAAAAGTATCAGGGTTGTTTGACAAAATCGTTGGTGAAGGGATTATGACTCTGGTACTGCCAGGGAGTGCATCTGTCTCAGGGGCAGTAATGGACACAGGTCCCTATTTTTCTACACGCAGCAAAAACGGAAAAATCAATCGGGGAATCGGGCTGCACGAGGGTGCAGACAAGCCGGATGGCGTTGTGGATGAGCTGATTTATGGGGCATATTTGATGAAAATGTGTGGAAATTACAGCGCGCCAAAGGATGAAGGACTGTTGAAATATCAGATAGAGTATATTTTGTGTGGTTTGAGAAGTGATGCTGAGAATATAAGAGGCTGCGTGGAGAGGTTGTTTGCACTTCGCGCGGCGGCAAACCTCACCGCAATCTATGCGGATTCTGTCAAAAAAGCTGAGGTTGAGCTTGTATCCACGGTTCTTTGTACACTGCTGCTTGTGCCGGAACTTACGGAACTGCTCACCGCGATACTCCTTGGAGTGTGGGCATTTGCGGAGTCCGTGGTCGATGTGCGCCAGCTTCTTGAAGGTGGTAAAATTGCGCTCATCAAAGATTCAGGCAGCTGGAACACAAGTCTCTCAGGGCTATTGAGCGGAAGTTTATCTGGCAGCAGCAAGAGTGCGTCAGGACTAACTTATGCGGAGTATCTGAGCATTTTTTTGGGATTGATGAACAGAGATACAAAGGCAGCGCGAAGTCTTGACATTGTGGAGATGGATCTAAGGCAGACCGATGGGAATGAACATTTTAGGATAGACAGGTGCATGGATTACATGAAGGTAAACTTTGGATTTGAGGATGCCGTCGGACATGATTTTGTATTTTCTAAGAAAATGTGTTATGGCGCAGAGACGTTTTGAGAGGAGAAGGGGAGTAGGCGGATGTTCTTTTGGATGCGGAATAGGGAACAAAATCAAAGAAAAAATTGGTGGAAGGGAGGTGCCTCGCTCTCCAAGGTCAGGCGTATACGGTTTCTGGTTCTGTCATTGGGAAGAATGTCCCCCTGCTCCTCTGGAGTGATAAAAAAGGCGAGTATGACTGTGGAAGCGTGTCTCGTGCTGCCGCTGTTTATGTTCGCTTTTCTAAACATCATCTCCATTGTCGAGGTGTATCGATTACAAGGCAATATGAGTGCTGCAATGCATGACACGGCAAAACAGATGGCAGTGTATGGATATGAGTATCGGAAAATAGGGTTCGGTTCAGCAGGAAAGGCAGAGTCACTAGGTCTGACATCCATATATGCGGCAGGGAGAGTCCGCACAAAACTAGGAACGGCGTATCTTAATGCTTCGCCCCTCGCGGGCGGCGCCTCGGCTGTCTCGTGGCTTAGCTCCTCTGTCATGCAGCATGAGGATTGTATTGATCTGGTGGCACAGTATCAAGTCAAACCTCCGGCAGCAGTGGTTGGATGGCGTCAGCGGGCCATGTACAACAGAATGCGTACAAGGGCATGGACAGGGTATGACAATGCAGGCAGCGGTACAGACAGAGTTAAAGAGGAGGAAATTGTATATATTACACCGGATGGAACTGTCTATCATTGTTCGCGCGCATGCAGTTACTTAAAACTCTCAATCACTGCGGTAGACTTTGATTTTCTAAAGACTCAGAGAAACGATGATGGTGAGAAGTATTATCCCTGTGGGACGTGCGGGGCTTCAAGCGGCAGTGTAGTCTATATTACGGGATATGGAAATCGATATCATACGACGCTTGGGTGCAGCGGGTTAAGAAGAACTGTCATAGCTGTTCCGATATCTGAGACAGGCGGCAGGGGAGCTTGCAGCAAGTGTGGATAAATACAATACTTACAGAAAAGATATGCGATGTATGTAGAGGATGAAGACAGTAACGATTGGACAATAGAATAGAGATATAATTGGGAGAATTGAAATGATATATAGAATGATAGTGATTGGGATAGGAATCTTGCTCTTCGTGGCTGGGATTTTGGATATCAAAAGCCGAATGATCAGCAGGCGGATGATTGCAGTATTGTTTTTGGCATGTTGCATCATGCTGCCTTTTCAAAATAATTTTAGTATTCTTGATACTGTGGGCGGGCTGTCAATCGGTCTCTGTGCAATCGGGTTGTCAGTTGCTTCAAGAGAGCAGATCGGAAAGGGAGATGGCATGGTGATCACAGCAGTGGGAATTGCAGTGGGTGCACGCAGATGTTTCCTTGTAGTCTGTATGGCATCGTTTCTAATGTGTATCACGGCGATCGGCGTTTTGGTGTTGCGAAGGGGAGGCAGGCAAACGAGGCTGCCATTTCTGCCGGCATTGTTTGCAGGGTATTTGTTATGTGTCGTATTGTAAAGATATACATAAAACACATCAATGGTGTGTTGTCTACATTCAGATTTACAGTGTGCGGTATATTGAGAAAACAGGTTGAGGAGGCATATTTTACAGTGGAGGCCTCACTGATTCTGCCGATGGTGATGCTCTTTACAGTGATGATGATTTTTCTCGCATTTTACAGTTATGACAGGTGTGTCATGGAACACAGTGCCTATGAGGCGGCACTCAGAGGCACGAGCAGTCATTATAAGACGGCACAGGAGGCTGAATCGGCTGCGCGAATCGCCGCTGCGAGACTTGTCGAGGGTAAACTTTATGCAATGCGCGATTTTGGGTACGACGTGAGCGTGGATGCGGACAGCGTGACAGTGGCTTATCACTGTGTGCTCAATATGCCGTTTGTTGGATGGCTGTATGAATATGTACCTGACATGGATATGACGTTGGATGTCAGCAGAAGTGCAAAGCGTCTGAGACCTGCTAGAACAATCCGCGACTGGCGAGTCTTGAACAGGTTGATGGCACCTTGAATTGATGAAACAGGATAAAAGAGGGGTATTAATATGTTGGAGGTATGGCATGAAGGAGAAAATGCCTGAGATCAGCTTCGAGAGAAGTATGAATCACAATTATATCATTTTGAGCCAGTGCAGCTATTTTGGAAAAGAAGCGCGAGAGAGCGTGGATTATCGCACCAAAATGCTGCTGGAAAACCGTATTCCAGGTCTCTTGCCAGTCACGCACAGGCGCATGAACGGCGAGTGCCGATATTATTATGAGATCAATTCGCTTCAGCCACTAGACAGGGTGTATGACAAATGTGAGATTCAGTACGAGGCATTGAGACGGCTTCTGTCTGGCTGTGTGAGTCTCTTTGACAGACTTGAGGAATATTTGCTGGATGGCGCGCAGATTATCATGAAACCAGAACTTATATATATGGATGTGGAAAACATGGAACCTTATTTTGTTTGCTATCCTGAGTATGAAGGCGATGTGAGGCTGTCTTTCATGGAATTTATTGATGAGCTGCTCACGAAGATTGATCACACCGATGAGCGGGCAGTGATGCTCGGCTATCAGGTTTATCGCTATACTAGAAATCCCAATTATGTTATCAGTGAGATTGGCGCAATGATGGGGCATATGATTGTGGATTTGGTACACAAGGAGAGGGAATCTGCGCAAATGGATGCGCATCTGGCAGGCAAGTTCAAATCTGGGGGATGGAATTTTTCTAATCATGGCACTGTAAACCATAGTGAGAAAGAAAATAGTGCTAGACAAAGCGATTTTACAGTAAATTCTTATGATGCTTGCGATTCAAATGCTTTTTTTCACACACCAAAAGATCAGATATCTGATGAAAAAGCGCAGTCCGGCACAAAAAATATCGGTGATCTGATTGGTGGAATCTTTTGCGTCTGTGTATCACTCTGCGCTGGGGCGATTATCGTCGGCGCGCGAATACTTCATTCGTTTGAGTTAAGTGGAAATAATGAATTGTATTTGTGCGGTGCAGTGGCGATGGCGATTGTGGCAGCCATCTTGTTCTTTTCCTGCTACATCAAAAAAAGGCGTCAGGGTCAGGAGATAGAGGATTCTGGTGAGGATGTGGAAGGTGGAGATTTTCAGTATTACACCGCTGTTGGAAGTGGGGAAGATACTTATGACTGGAATGATAAATATTCAGAACCGGCAGCAGGTCTTTGGCAAGAAAGAGATGCGTGTGATACTACATTGGAACGTATAGATGGCGGAATGTGTGGTGTTAAGAGCAGAGAAAGAGAGCGTGAGAACAGACCTGAGAGCTGCGAGATCGAAACACTTCGTGCCAAAAGTACAGGAAACAGATTAAGTTCTTGTCAGCAGAGCGAAACGGTATATCTGGGAGAAGGCGTCGTGGAAGAACGAATGCTGTGTGGACGCATGAATGGCAGAGAAGTGAGTATTTCGTTAGACAGGCTGCCGATGACAGTTGGAAAACTTGCCGATGTGGCTGATTTTGTTATTCATGACACGGCTGTCAGTAAAATGCATGCGCGATTTGAAGAGCATGACGGCAGGGTGTATCTATGTGACTTAAATTCCACAAACGGAACAGTTCGTAATGGTGTGCTATTGGATGTCAATCAGTCTGTGGCATTGGAGCCGGGAGACCGGCTCCGTTTTGGAAGGACTTGTTTTACATATTGCTGAGCGTTTTAGTCCCGCCACCACCACAAGAGAGATTTTGATGTGATTGTAAAAGTGATCTTACGCTGTCCACCGTAGTTCGTACCAATGCCGCGCAGTATGACAGATGCCTTGCCCTTTGTGGTATTGTTTGTATAGGTGTGCTCGTCGATGAGATAGTCTGTCCCATGTACAAGTTCTGTGCCATTGATGGTGAGTTTGAGATCCTCTGGTGTCAGTGTCACTTCCCTGCCATTTTGATACACTTTGGAACTGACCTTGATCTTTGCAGATGTAATATTGGCTGCAATGATGCGGTAGGTCACAGACAGTGATGCATCGCCAGCTCCAGCGTATGCGCCGATACCTTTGACGGTGGCGCGTATCCAGGTATTTGCATTGAGAATGTCTTTTTTATCGACAAGTTCTCCTGCTTTTCTGGTGAGCTGTTCGCCAGTCGCAGTTGTTACCTGTGTGTCTTTGACATATGTGTAAATGACATTCTTGTCATAATCTTTGCCCGCCGTCAATTTTTTTCCGTTGGCATCGGTTATAGTCAGGGTGGTCTTGTAATTACCCGCTTTCTTTTTGTAAGTGATATCCTTTGCAGTTATTGTGAGTTTGTCATTGGTGTCAGACATTGCGCCGTCTGTGATACGCCAAGTACCTGTCAGTGTGCCCTTGAAGCTGCCTTTTCCCTTGATCGTCAGTCTGGGAAGCTTATTGGCAGGCGTATCCGGGGTTGTCACAGATGTATGATTCTTGTATGAAATAGTGTAATCTCTGCCTGGTATCAGCGCCATTCCATTATAGTGCAGCGAAATCTGTGGTTTTGCGCCTCCTTTCATATAAGGCGAGGTAATCTGTGACAAATCTGTCACAGTAATTGGTTTGGCGGCAGCGTGTTCAGTGGTATAAGCCATTGTGATATTTGTGCCAAGCCCATTGTTCCCGTTAGAGATTTCGCGGGCTGTAATTTTGTAGGTTTTTTTGAGTTCTCCGCTGTACTCGTTGATACCCTTGAAAATAATGGTTGCAGTTCCAGCCTTAGCTGTGTTTTTGTAGGAGATGATATAATCCCCAGTGACGCCATTATCTTTACTTTCTTTTAGGGTTATATGATCAAGAGTCAATGTCAGATTGTCCTGTTGAACGTCTGATTCGTTTCCGGTGTAAATTTTGTCGGTGATGCCGTCAACGGACGCTTTGCTGATCTTTTGCCCGACAATCTTGTAGGTAATATTTTTAGAGCCTGCATAGGCGCTTCCCTCGACTGCCGTGATCGTCGCGGTGGCAGTTCCAATGGCTCTGTTATTTTTGTATGATACAGTGTAATCACCAGTTTTGCCACCGTCCGTGCTTTGGATCAGAGGTTTATTTTTGTAGGTGACATGTAGCTTGTCCGGTATGATTCCTGAGACACCGAGCGTATCTACAAGTTCATTTTTGTAAGTCTGATCGGGTATTTTTGACACAGATACCTTGTTGAGCATTGTCTTTTGACTGATTGTTACGTTTATGGTTCGCGTGCCACTGTAGTTTTTCGTCCCTTTGATCACAATCGGATATACACCTGCTTTTTTGTATGCACCAGATTGCATATATGGATAACTGAGTGTGTAGTCAGTTTTATGTGTCAGTTTTTTTCCGTCACGGTAGACAGCGGGGGAGGTTTTTTGGACCTTGCCGTTGTATGCCACCGTGATATTGTCGGCAGTGATATCGTGGTCATTGAGGGACTTTGGCAGGATATTGAAGGTGATAGTCTCCGTTCCTGCGTAATTTCCTTTGCCCTTTACAGTGATGGTAGGTGATTTTTTCACCGATGTATTGACATTTTTGTTGTTTTTGTACGATACGGTATAGTCCTGTCCCTGAACAAGCTCTATTAACTCAGTGTCTCCGTCATTGTATGCAATGCTGTCATACACTTGAACTTGCGGTTTGATGGATTTACCTGTATAAGTTTGATCACCAACTGGAATGACATAGAACCCTTTTCCTTGCTGTTCAAAATAAGGATAAAGTACAATGGTATTTTGGTTGACATAAGTGTTTGAATCAAATCGCGTGCCCTGACCGTTTTTGTCAGTAAACCATCCTATAAACAGTTTGTCCACTGGATTTTCGAGCGTTGGAAAGCTCTCGGAAGGTATCTTTGTCCCCATCATTGTCTGGATTTTTTTGAGCGCATGTGTGTAGTCAGGCGACATAAAGGTCACGTTGCATTCCTCCACATGAATCTCATAGCTTGCCGAAAACCGGCCAAGGACAGCAGTGATGATCGCATTTCCTGCTGTGTGTGCAGTGACTTTGCCGCCCTGCACACTTGCCACAGAGGGATTTGAGCTAGACCATGTGATATGGACTTCGTCAGTGGTGTCTTTTGGCTGATAGTCTGCGGTGAGCGTCAGGTGTTGTCCTGTGTAAAGCGTGGCGGAGGGTGCGTCGTTCTCTGCGTTTAAATTTTTTAGTTCAAGGCCGTACAGAGGCGCTTCCACTTTTACTTTGCATCGGGCAGTTTTGCCATTCACGGATTGGGCAGTGATGGTGGCTTCTCCGCCGTCGAGAGCAGTGATGGTCGCTTTGTGCGTAGTCTGATCTGGCTTGACGGATACAATCTTGGGATTGGATGAAGTCCAGGTTATTGTCTTGTCATCCGTAGTGTCTGCCGGCTCAATTTTTACAGATAACGTTGCCGTAGCATTGAAACCAGACCCTGGAATATTTTCGATCGCATCAGGTCTGTAGAGATGCAGACTGGTCTTGTCGAGGGAGATGTTTTTTATTTCTTTTTCCCCAGGCATGTTTTGATAAACAGGAATTTTGAACACAAAACCAGAGTTTAGACTTCCTGTGCCTGCGTACATCCTTTTGATGGAGGAGGATTCACTTGCAGGCGCCTGCACATTCTGCATATATTGATGGTTGTAAAGTCCGTGGGGACTGTTGACATCCACATTAAATTTTTGAAGGTATACGGTGTCTTGTCCCTTTAATATATAGTTGTTTCCGATGGTGGCAGCGCCGCCGTCGAGTGATTTGTAGCGTGTATTCCAGCCTTTCTGCTTGGCGTAGGTAAGACCTTTTGTGACCTTTTCTGCTGTGGAGGCACCATTTACACCCACATTAAAATAATTGTAATAGCCCTCAAAACCTTTGTAAGTACCTGATATCAGTGCAGAATTACCGCTTCCCTGCTCCTGATAGACACGCGAGGCGAGATGGATAGGGCTTAACTTTCGATTTTTGCCAATCTCATAAAATGCCTGTGCGTAAGTTCTGCCTGACCCATCACCAGGGATTTTTCCTTTCATGAAGGTATTGTTCAAAAAAGTCTGGATTGCGGTAACATTGTGATACGTACTATTGAAAGTCAACTGTTCAAATTGAAAAATGGATGTCTCAGTTAAAAAGTTAACAGGGTTCATATAATGCGCTACAGCGGGTTTCGTTGCATAATACCAGCCGCTCTCTGTCGGGCAGGGATTTCCTACCCAGCCCTTTGCGGCATTGCTCGCGGTATTCTGAATCAGGTTTTTGGCGCCCGTTTCATTAGAGACGGCGGTGTTGAAATCCAGTCCAGTTCGCATTGGTACGAAGGTCCACGCGGGATGCTGCTCCTTGAGCGTGCGCAGATTTTCCTGATAAATTCCTGGAAATGTACTGATATCGGAGTAATCTATACGTCCTGTAGTATTTGTGTAGGCAGTGATACCATAGGTGGTGCTTTCAGGAAACAGTGCAGAGAGATATTCTTTTTCCCATGCAATCCAGTTCTCGTCAGCGTAAGCAAGATAGTAGGCTTCGACATAGCCTGTCTGCTCGGTGCCGTCAAGCCAGAAGCGCACCTGATACCAGACCTCTGTGTCATGAATCACAAGATCTTCAATATAGAGCGTGTGACCGCTATTGATGGTGGCAGCAGGGGTGTCATAGGAGCCAGCCTCGTGTTGCACCTGATAGCTGTCGGTGTGGTATAGCAGCGCCATGAGCGGCCTATCTTGTAAGAGATCCCGAAATGCAGCGATGGCTTCGCTGACCGACTGGTCATAATCATTCTCAGAGGAATCTGTTTCGGTTAATTGAATTTCGAGAGTCTCCGATTCGGTAAACTGCTCTTCGGAAGAATCGGATTCCGATTCAATGACCTGCTCTTCAACAGGTTCGGTTTCACTGAGCTGCTCCTCGAAAGATTCGGGTTCTGTGGTCTGCTCTTCAACAGGTTCGGTTTCACTGAGCTGTTCCTCGGAAGATTCGGATTCGGTGGTTTGATTTTCAACAGGTTCGGTCTCGCTAAGCTGTTCCTCGGAAGATTCGGATTCGGTGGTCTGATTTTCAATAGGTTTGGACTCGTTGACCTGTTTATCGGAAAATTCGGATTCACTGAATTGCTCTTCATCAGGTTCAGTCTCGTTGGATTGTTCTGTTATATCTGTTTTCGAAGTTTTGTATTCTGTATTTTCAGATTCAAAAGACGATGTTTTTGATGTCTGTATTTTTGTGTTTTCAGATGCGGATTCTGCCGTAGAAGTGATGGCAGGACTGTTGATACAAAGAACTGCACACACTAGTAAGGCAATCCACTTATTTGTTTTCTTAAACATATCATTTCTCCAATTAGTGGAATATCAATCATAACAAAAATATTTACGCGTTGTCTATTTTGTATTTGTGAAGAATGCATCCAAGTTAAAAGGATAATTACAAGAATCTGTCGAACAAAATGCTGTCAGATCATGTGGATATTTGGAACAGCATTATTCTAACAAGAGAAAACATGCATGTCAATTTGATAGTTTTACCATAAATGCTTAACATTGTCATCTTTGTCACAAATACATTTGATTCGATTCTTGATTCTAAAAGTATTTTATGTTATAGTATTCATAAAAATAAAGTATGAACGTCTTCAGGGCAGGGTGCAATTCCCTACCGGTGGTACAGCCCACGAGCCTGCGGCTACTATGTCAGCGGGCATGATTCGGTGCAATTCCGAAGCCGACAGTATAGTCTGGATGAAAGAAGATAATAGGATAGATACAACATGTCGTGCATAGGTCTGCGATGACATATTGTATAGAATCCGTGTCGCTAAGAGCTCTGAATGAAGTGTCATTCAGAGTTTTTTTATGCACACGGGCACCCCAAGGAAGCATGTCAGCAGAAGCTGACGGGTGCCCGTCGCGGGAGTAGTGGAGAAGGACATTCCCCTACTCGATTGCACACAGAAGTCCAATTTCCAAAGAAACAATGTCAGCAGAAGCTGACGGACGCCCACGTGGGAGTAAGGAGTAATTCGCCAACATGATACAGATAGGCACATAAAGGAAACGTCAATTGAAGCATGGTAGGTACTTTACTGGATTGGTAGTGATTTAAATAGGAGGTGATTCATATGGATGACAGGGCATATATGCGTCTGGCGCTACAGCTCGCGGAGAAGGGATGTGGCTGGACTGCGCCAAATCCCATGGTGGGCGCTGTCATTGTAAAGAATGAAAGGATAATCGGGCAGGGGTGGCATGAGAGGTACGGCGGTCCCCATGCAGAGCGCAATGCGCTAGCCGTGTGCACGGAATCGGCGGAGGGCGCCGTGATGTATGTCACATTAGAGCCATGCTGTCATTATGGAAAGCAGCCGCCTTGTACGGATGCTATTATAGCGTCAGGCGTTCGGCGGGTTGTCGTAGGATCGACAGACCCGAATCCGCTTGTGGCGGGAAAAGGAATTGGGATTTTGCGTGCGCATGGAATTGAGGTGACAGAGCATGTGCTGCGGGAAGAGTGTGACGCACTGAATGAGGTGTTTTTTCATTATATTCAGAACAATCGTCCTTTTGTTGTCATGAAATATGCTATGACGATGGACGGAAAGATCGCCGCCTACACAGGTGACTCCAAGTGGATTACAGGCGACGAGGCACGAGCACATGTTCAGCGCCAGCGCCACCGCTATACGGCAATCATGGTAGGCGTAGGGACAATATTGGCAGACGATCCGATGCTTACCTGTAGGCTTCCCGATGGCAGAAGTCCGGTGCGCATCGTCTGTGATACCCATCTGCGCACACCGCTGGCAGCGCAGGTGGTGACAGGGGCCAGGCAGACGCCGACGATTCTTGCGACTTGCTGTACAGACACAGCCAGCCATCGCGCCTTTGAAGAATCAGGCTGCCGCATGATAGTTGTGGAGGAAAAGGAAGGGCATGTGGATATGCAGCAGTTGATGTGTAGGCTGGGACAGGAGCAGATTGACAGTGTTTTGCTGGAGGGCGGCGGCACGCTGAATTGGGCAGCGCTCAAAAGCGGCATTGTGCAGAAGGTTCAGGCATATATTGCTCCTAAGCTCTTTGGCGGCGAGACGGCGAGAACTCCTGTAGAGGGGGCAGGTGTACCTGCTCCGGCGGATGCCTTTCATCTGCAAAACAGCACTGTGACCAAACTTGGCGATGATTTTTTGATTGAGAGTGAGGTGGTAAATCATGTTCACTGGGATTATTGAGGAGATTGGAACAGTTGCGATGATTCAGAGAGGGCAGTATTCCGCTGTGCTAAAGGTTCATGCCCAAACAGTTTTAGAGGATACGAAGATTGGCGACAGCATCGCCGTGAATGGTGTCTGTCTGACTGTGACAAATCTGTTTACCGACAGCTTTGCGGCGGATGTCATGCATGAAACCTTAGACCGATCCTCACTGGCGTGCCTGGCGCGCGGCAGTCATGTCAATCTGGAGCGGGCAATGCCCGTAAACGGGCGGTTTGGCGGACATATAGTTGCAGGACATGTGGATGATATTGGGAGAATCACGCAGATTCGGCGCGATGACACAGCGATTTGGTATACAGTCGAGGCAAAGGAGGAAGTTTTGCGCTATATTGTGGAGAAGGGTTCTGTGGCGCTCGACGGAATCAGCCTGACAGTGGCAGCCGTCACCCGAAGAGACTTTTCTATTTCAGCGATTCCGCACACAGTGCGGCAGACTGTCTTACAGGAGCGAAGGGAAGGGGATATTGTGAATGTTGAGACGGATGTGATAGGTAAATATATAGAAAAGTTAACAGCCAGAGCACCTGAGCGCAGGCGTGTGATCACGAAAGAGTATTTGTTAGAAAACGGATTTTAGGATTGAAGAACAGCGATCAGCAAGGAATTAAGAAAGGATGAAAAGATGGCAGAGTTTAACACAGTGGAGGAGGCGCTTTGTGCACTCCGGGACGGCAGGATCATTATGGTGACAGATGACCCGGACCGTGAGAATGAGGGGGATTTTATCTGCGCGGCAGAGTATGCCACCACCGAGAACATTAATTTTATGGCGACATATGGCAAGGGGCTGATCTGTATGCCGATGTCTGAGGAATATGTGCAAAGGCTGTGTATTCCGCAGATGGTGCAGCACAATACAGACAATCATGAGACGGCGTTCACCGTTTCTATCGATCATGTGGCGACCAGCACTGGCATTTCTGCCGCAGAGCGATCTGTCACGGCGCTTGGCTGTGTGGCGGAGGATGCAAAGCCTGAGGATTTTCGCAGACCGGGACATATGTTTCCTTTGCTGGCAAAGCGAAATGGCGTGTTGGAACGCGCTGGCCACACGGAAGCGACGATCGATCTGTGCCGTCTGGCAGGCTTGAAGGAGTGCGGCTTGTGCTGCGAGATTATGCGCGAAGATGGTACGATGATGCGTATGCCGGAATTGATGGAGCTGGCGCAAAAATGGCAGCTAACCATTATCACAATCCGGGATTTGCAGGAGTACCGCAAATGTCATGATAAGCTGGTGGAGCGGCAGGCAGTAGTCAAGATGCCAACGAAATATGGTGATTTCAAGGCATATGGTTTCGTGAACCGGCTCAATGGAGAACATCATGTCGCTTTGGTAAAAGGGGAGATTGGCGACGGGAAGGATGTTTTGTGCCGTGTACACTCTGAATGCTTGACGGGGGATACATTTGGTTCACTGCGCTGTGACTGCGGGCAGCAGTTTGCCGCTGCCATGACACAGATTGAGCAGGAGGGCCGGGGGATTTTGCTCTATATGCGCCAGGAAGGCCGGGGCATCGGGCTGATCAACAAGCTGCGCGCGTATGAACTGCAAGAGCAGGGCATGGACACGCTAGAGGCAAATCTGGCGCTGGGCTTTGCGGGCGATGAGCGTGAATATTTTATCGGCGCACAGATTCTGCGGGAGCTGGGTGTACAAAGTATCCGTCTTTTGACAAACAACCCCGATAAAGTGTATCAGTTGACGGGATTTGGCTTGGAGATACTTGAGCGTGTGCCGATTCAGGTGGATGCCACAGCGCATGATCTATTTTATCTGAAAACAAAGCAGCGTCGTATGGGACATATTTTAAAGTATTAAATATATAGGAAGAACAATATACAGAATCATCACAAAAAGAGAGGGAATTGATATGAAAACATTTGAGGGAAAATTAGTATCGAGCGAGATAAGAGTTGGCATTGTCGCAGCACGATTTAACGAGTTCATCACATCCAGACTGCTTGGCGGGGCGATGGACGGGCTGATTCGCCATGATGTGCGCGAGGAGGATATTCATGTGGCATGGGTTCCAGGAGCTTTTGAGATTCCGCTGATCGCTTCTAAGATGGCAAGGAGCGGAAAATATGATGCAGTGATCTGCTTAGGGGCAGTGATTCGCGGCGCTACCAGCCACTATGATTATGTGTGCAATGAAGTCTCTAAGGGCATTGCTGCGGTATCGCTTGAGTGTGGTATTCCAATCATGTTTGGCGTGCTCACTACAGACAACATCGAGCAGGCGATCGAGCGGGCAGGTTCTAAGGCCGGCAACAAGGGCTATGACTGTGCAGTGGGCGCGATCGAGATGGTGAATCTAATTCGTGAGATTGAGGGATAAACAGTGATTTGACAAGAATAGCCATCATGCGTTATACTTCTCAACAAAGAGGTGAGCGCATGGAGGAACAAAATGTATCAAACTGGCGCAGTTATATCGTAACGCTGGTACTCCTTGTATTAAATATTATTGGTTATATTTTGTGTACACAAATAGGCGAAGTGGTGTATACTATTGGTAGTATGAATGCGGAGAAGATTTTTGTGGAGCATGAGTACTACAGATTTTTGACTTCGATCTTCCTGCATGCAGATATAGAGCATATTGTCAGCAACATGATCTTTTTGGTCGGATTGGGGCAGATGGTGGAGCAGACCGTTGGGCATATTTCATTTGTCATCTTGTACCTTTTGTCTGGCTTTGGCGGAAGTATTTTTTCGATTCTCTATGCTGTTCTGACAGGAAATATCTATGATGCTGTGGGCGCGAGCGGCGCAATCTTCGGACTGGTTGGCGCTTTGTTTGTTCTGGTTTTGGCCCGCGACTTGAGGCGCAGGTCATATAGACAGGTCACAATGGATATTTTAGACCAGGACGGAAGGGAGATTCCAAGTGCCTATGAGAGTATTTCGGTGGGAAAGCTGATTTTTGCAGTAGTGTATATGATTTATTCTGGCTCACGGGCAGTGGGGATAGACAATGCAGCCCACGTGGGCGGACTATTATGTGGGATACTGATTATGGCGATGATAAATTTGGTGAATACAGGAGGGTACAAAGGGTGAAGATCAATATTTATTATGGAGGCAGAGGGTTGATAGGAGACCCGACATTATATGTGTTAAACAAGATACAGGAGGTGCTGAGAGAGCTGAATGTCAGCGTGGAGCGCTATGACCTGTATGAGTTTAAAAATAATATTGTCACATTGCCACAGACATTAAAGGACGCAGACGGCGTGATTTTGGCGACGACAGTAGAGTGGTATGGAATCGGTGGTTATATGCAGCAGTTCTTGGATTCCTGCTGGCTGTATGGCGACAAGGAAAAGATTTCTAATACGTATATGTGCCCGATCGTCATGGCAACGACTTACGGCGAGCATGATGCGACCAAGGTTCTCACAGAGGCGTGGGAGATTCTTGGAGGACGTCCGATTACGGGAATCTGTGGTTATGTGGCGGATGTATCAGAGCTTGAGCAGACGCCAGGGTACGCGCGAGTGATCGAGAAGCGCACAGAGGACGTGTACCGCTCGATTAACCAAAAGCTGCCCATCTTCCCGAACAGCAATCAGGCTGTCAAGCAGAAGATTACGTTTACACAGAGCTTGAATCTGACGCCGCAGGAGGCAGAGCAGCTATCCGAGCTTGCCAGTGATGATCTGTATGTGCAGAAGCAGAAAGAGGATATCCAGGAGCTTGCGAGTATGTTCAAGGACTTAATGAGCGTGAGGGAGCCGGACAGCACCATGTTTTTGCAGGAGCTTAAAGATCATTTCTATCCGCAAGCAGGATTTAGTGCTGTCTACAAGTTCTGTATGCCGGAGGCGCAGCTGCCGCTGATTCTCAAAGTGGACGGGACAGAGATGGAGTGTCATTATGGGGATGCAGCAAGCTTTGATGTGGAGATGCAGGTATCGTCTAAAATAATGGAGGATATTGTACAGGGCCGCATGACATTTCAAAAAGCATTTATGTCCGGGGATATGAAAATGAAGGGGGACTTCAAGGTGCTTCGAATGCTTGACTTACTGTATGTGTTTGCGGCACCGAAAGCCTAAAATGGAGGATGACAACATGAGAGATGAGAATTGTATTTTTTGCAAGATTGCAAACGGGGAAATCCCGTCGAGAACATTGTATGAGGATGATGATTTCAGGGTTATTCTGGACCTAAATCCAGTCACGAAGGGACATGCACTGATCCTTCCCAAAGATCATTACAAGAATCTGTATGAACTTGATGACAGCATTGCGGTAAAGGCGCTGCCGCTCGCAAAAAAGATGGCGGCGGTTATGACCGATCAGTTGGGCTGTGATGGGTTTAATTTGATTCAGAACAATAATGAGGTTGCCGGGCAGACGGTCTTTCATTTTCACATCCATTTGATACCGAGATACAATGATGACAAACAGCAGCTTGTGATGAAGCCCTGCGGCATGACAGCCGAAGACCTAGACGCCGTGCGGGAGCAGATTGTTGATTAAATTTTGGAGATAGACGATGCTGGCAGTTTTGCAGATTTGTATGAAATGGACGAAGGAAAATCGGACGCCCAAGGGTGCTGTTGAGCGGGAGCAGTATTATCAGCCGGTACAGATTGAGGAGGATGTTGTGCTTTCCGGGAAAGGGATTTTCTTGAAACAGTGTGTGTATGACCAAGTGGGCAGTCGGATTTGGTCCGATCAGGATTATACGGCGCAGCAGGATAGAAATCAGAAAAATAAGCCATTCACAGGACTGGACGGGTATGAGGAGCGAAGGGCACTTTGTGCAAGTCAGTCCCGACAACAGAGAAAGGGCACTTTTTATGAGATTTTGGCACTGGAAAAAAGAAATCTCGTTCCGTGTATCAGGATTGTTGAGGAAGCAAATGACTGCTATCGCATCAGATGGTTTGATCAAGGTATAGGGATGCCAAGGCGCCGCGGCGGCAATGAGGATTTTATGAAAAAGGGCGCCAGGCTTGCAGGAGAGCCCAATGTACTTAACGAGACGGCCTTCATATTGCAAAAAGGCGAGTCTGGGATGCTCAAACACAATTATCGAAAGCAGTATTTTGATGGGGACCAGTACTATCTATGTTTTTATGTGTATATGGTAAATGTGGATGTATTGACGCGGGATGTGTTTCTGCAGGTATATGACTATGAGTATGATCAAATGGCGGATTTGTTTTGAATGAATCGCTGACAGGCAGGTAGAAAATGAGCGCTTCGATTTCTGAAGCGCTTTTTTTATGCACACGGGCACCCCAAGGAAACATGTCAGCAGAAGCTGACGGATGCCCGGCGCGGGAGTAGTGGAGAAGGTTTTTCGCTGCTCGATTGCACAAAAACGAGCAGGAGCGCTCCTACTCGTTCTTGGAATTTGCTGTATTTTCAATCAATGCTGTGATCGTTTCGATCGAGTCCTTGATCTTGCTGTTCTGCATTGCGTCGATATAGGATTGTCGCGTGAAGTACAGCTCGTGAATCTTTTCGGTTAAAGTCACCGCAGTGAGATAATCTTCATCAGCAACCATAGAAAACCCTTGGGATTCAAAGCTTTTGGCGTTTAAAATCTGGTCGCCGCGGCTTGCGTGAGCAGGCAGCGGGATTAGGAGATTGGGCTTGCGCAGTGCCAGAAGTTCACAAATGGCATTTGCACCAGCGCGTGATATGACAATATCAGCCATTGCAAATAAATCTTTGAGATCATCCTTAACAAACTCGAATTGCTTGTATCCCTTTGTTTTCAGAAGCAGATTATCGATTTTTTCTTTGCCACAGATGTGCACAATCTGGAAATCCTCGAGCAGCGCAGGCAATGCTTCTCGGACAAGCTTGTTGACACCCGCAGCGCCCAGACTGCCGCCAATGACCATGATAATCGGTTTGGTGTTGCTGAAACCGCACATTTCAAGTCCTTTGTCCTTGTTGCCTTTTGTCAGTTCATTTCGAATCGGAGAGCCGGTGAGGATTGCCTTCTCAGCAGGCAGATTTTGCAGTGTTTCGGGAAAATTGCAGCAGACTTTTCTGGCGACAGGAATACACATGCTGTTGGCAAGCCCCGGCGTCATGTCAGACTCATGGATGATGCAGGGAATTTTCAGCATTGCCGCAGCGCGGACAACAGGAACACTCACAAATCCGCCCTTGCTGAAAACGATGTCAGGTTTCAATGTCTTTAGTATTTTCCTTGCCTCGGTAAAGCCCTTGATTACGCGAAAGGGATCACTGAAATTTTTAATGTCAAAATACCTTCTAAGTTTTCCTGTTGAAATGCCATAATAGGGAATGCGGTAATCCTCGATCAGTTTTTTTTCGATGCCTTCATAGGAACCAATATAATGTATATCATAGCCCATGCTCTTGAGTCTGGGGAAAAGAGCAATATTTGGCGTCACGTGACCGGCAGAGCCGCCACCGGTAAAGACGATGCGTTTCATAATCTAAAAGCCTCCGATTTTCTTTCCTTTATGATAGTATATTCAAAAATGATACATTGAATCATTACCATATTTTTCAATCTGCGTTCTGCGCTTTGTACTGTTCTAATGCATGTGCCAACTGGTCAGGGCACGACGTATTTTTGTGTCCACATTGGATTCCTTTGAGTTTGGAGATGGCTTCGTCTACCGTCATCCCGGCTACCAGCGCTGAGATGCCTTTGAGATTTCCGTTGCAGCCGCCTGTGAAGGCTACTGATTGAATGATATCGCCCTCAACTTCAAAATCAATGAGTTGAGAACAGGTTCCGCTTGTCTTGTATTGCATAGTATACACCTTACCTTTCGTATTGAATTGATATTATTTTACCAATCTAACCAAGTGAAGTCAACTGAGGATGACTAAAAAATAAAATATATGTTATTTGTCATCACATGTGTCTTGTCAGCAGTCAAGATATGTGCTATACTGCAAAAAACAAATGAGGATAAGGGAGGCTTGGCATGACAAAACAGGAAGAGATACAAAAGTTGAAAGAGGAAAAGGATGCAGTGATATTGGCACATTACTATGTCCGCCCTGAGATACAGGAGATAGCGGATTACATAGGGGATTCCTATTTTCTGAGCAAGAAGGCTGTCGATCTGCCGCATCGCACGATTGTTTTCTGCGGCGTTTCATTTATGGGGGAGAGTGCCAAGCTGTTAAACCCATTAAAAACAGTGCTGATGCCGGATGCAGAGGCAGATTGTCCGATGGCGCATATGGTGCTCAGGGAGACAATTGAGAAGGCGAGGGAACAGTATGAAGATCTGGCGGTGGTTTGCTATATCAACTCGACGGCCGAGATCAAGTCATGGTCGGATGTCAGTGTGACCTCTGCAAACGCAGTTCAGATTGTCAAAAATCTGCCAAATCAAAACATTCTATTTATTCCAGACAGAAATCTAGCGCATTTTGTGGCAGAACAGGTGCCTGAGAAGCAGTTTGTTTTTAATGAGGGGTATTGTCCGATTCACGAGAATATGCGGGCGGAAGAGCTGCGGGAGTTAAAGCAGCAGCATCCATCCGCGAAGATACTTGTACATCCGGAGTGCAGCCAGGAGGTTTTGGCGTTGGCTGACTATATTGGCTCCACGAGTGGCATCATTGAGTATGCAAAGGCAAGCAGGGATAAGGCGTTTATCATCGGCACAGAGTCGGGGGTAAGGTATGCATTACAGCAGGCGAGAGAGGATGCAGAATTTTTCTTTCCCCGGACAGAACCTATATGTACAGATATGAAGCGGATTACTTTGGACAAAGTGATAGATGCGCTCAGGCATGGCACGTATGAGGTCAACATGAACAATGGACAGGCTGATGATGCGGCGAAGCGGACATTAACAAGGATGCTGGAGCTGGCAACGTAGCAGGAAAGGGTATGGAACATATAACATGACAAGGGAATTGTACTATGATGTAGTCATTGCAGGATGCGGCGTTGCAGGACTTTACACAGCGTTGTCGCTGCCGCGTGACAAAAAGATTCTCATGCTGTCAAAGGAAGATCTTGCAAGCTGTGATTCGATGCTGGCGCAGGGCGGGATTTGTGTGCTGCGCGATGAGTGTGATTTTGATGCATATTTTGAGGATACCATGCGCGCGGGTCACTACGAAAATCGTGTGGAGAGCGTGGAGATTATGATCAATGCCAGCCGGGGAATCATTGATCATCTGCTTGAATTGGGTGTGCGGTTTGATAAAAATGAGGATGGAAGTCTTGCGTACACGCGGGAGGGAGCACACTCTAAGCCGCGCATCTGTTTTCACAAGGACATCACAGGAGAGGAGATTACGACCACACTGTTGTCGCATGTGCAAAAGCTCGACAATGTTACATTGATGGCGTACACGACAATGACCGACATCATTGTAGAAAATGACACTTGTGTCGGTATCAAGGCAGTGACAAGAGAAGGTTCGCCACTGGAGCTCTATGCACTGGATACAGTGATGGCGACCGGAGGCATCGGGGGTCTGTACAGACACTCCACAAACTTCTCCTTTCTGACGGGTGACGCCTGCCGCATCGCAAAGGAGCATGACATTGCACTTGAACATATGGATTATGTGCAGATTCATCCCACCTGTCTCTACAGCACGAAGCCGGGCAGAAGCTTCTTGATCTCAGAGTCCGCAAGAGGAGAGGGCGCCATTATTTTAAATCATAAGGGTGAGCGCTTTGTCGAGGAGCTTCTGCCGAGGGATGTGGTGACAGAGGCAATCTTAAAGGAAATGGAAAAAGAAGGGACAGCGTATGAGTTTCTTTCTTTTGAAAATGTTCCTGAAAATATTGTGAAGGAGCATTTTCCCAATATCTATAATCGTTGTTTGGAAGAAGGCTTTGATCTGTTGAAGGAACCTGTGCCAATTGTGCCGGCACAACACTATTTTATGGGCGGTGTGCGTGTGGACAGTGATTCACAGACTTCGATGGCACACCTGTATGCAGTGGGGGAGACGAGCTGTAACGGTGTTCATGGCAAGAACCGTCTCGCCAGCAACAGCCTGTTAGAGAGCCTCGTCTTTGCGAAGCGTGCCGCCGAAAAAATCATGAAAGTGAGGAAGAATTATGAATCCAATTACAATGCAGCTTGTCGCTGACAAATACATTAAAATGGCATTGGAGGAGGACATCAACAGCGAGGATGTATCCACGAATGCAGTCATGCCCGCATACAAGAAGGGTGAAGTGCAGCTTATCTGCAAGGAGGATGGCATTATCGCAGGACTGATGGTGTTTGAGCGCGTGTTTACGCTGTTAGATCCTGCGACAACCGTGACGTATCATGTCAAGGATGGCGATGAGGTGAAAAAGGGTGAAGTTCTCGCTGTCGTCACAGGCGATATTCGCGTACTGCTCTCCGGGGAGCGTACAGCGCTTAATTATTTGCAGCGTATGAGTGGTATCGCGACCTATACACGCAGCGTAGTCGGGCTTTTGGAGGGGACAAAGACAACACTCCTTGACACCCGAAAGACGACGCCTGGTATGCGCATCTTTGAGAAATATGCAGTGCGCGTCGGAGGCGGTGCCAATCATCGGTATAATCTTTCAGATGGCGTCCTGTTAAAGGATAACCACATTGACGCTGCGGGCGGTGTGGCGCAGGCAGTCAAAGCAGCTCGGGCATATGCGCCGTTTGTCAGGAGAATTGAGGTGGAGACGGAGAATCTCGACATGGTGCGGGAGGCAGTCGAAGCGGGCGCGGATATTATCATGCTCGACAACATGACCCCAGATCAGATGGCGGAGGCGATTCACCTTATCAATGGCAGAGCCGAGACAGAATGTTCAGGAAATGTGACGAAGGAGAATATCAACACGATCGCACATCTCGGCGTGGATTACATCTCGAGCGGTGCATTGACACATTCCGCACCGATTCTGGATATCAGCTTGAAGCATCTCAGAAGCGTGTAATATAAATCTTAGCAGAGGGAGGACGTATGGAGAAGGAATTGACTGGAACTGAGCGAAGAAAAATGATTTTGACAATGATGCAGCAGTCACAGACTCCAATCTCTGGCAGTACTTTAGGAAAAAAGACAGGTGTGAGCAGACAGGCCGTTGTGCAGGATATTGCACTCTTGCGGACAGAGGGATATCCCATTTGCTCTACGACAAAGGGATATTATCTCGATCGTACAGATCAGAATCAGCGTATGCGTACTTTTAAAGTGCATCATACAAATGATGAGGTTGAGGATGAACTGAATGCGATCGTGGACCTTGGCGGAACAGTTGTGGACGTGATGGTAAACCACAGGGCATACGGCAAGATGACCGCTGCATTGAACATCAAATGCCGCAGAGATGTGCGTGTGTTTGTGGAGAATATTCGGTCTGGAAAATCGGCACCGCTCTTGAATGTGACATCGGGATATCATTTTCATAAGGTCAGTGCGGACAGCGAGACCGTGTTGGATGAAATCGAGCGGATGCTCTGCGAGCGCGGATATCTCGCAGAGCTGCTACCGTACGAGAAGGAATTATAGGCGCTGACAAATATCGAAGCGAAGCATTAGAGACAGGTGTAAGGAGCATGAGTGATGGACAATGAAAAAGTATATGCTATGCTATTTAGCAAAATTTACCTGTTGTTGGTATCCAAGGCGGAGAAAAAAGGACGAACGAAGGAGGAGGTAGATCAAATTATCTGCTGGCTGACGGGTTACACGGAGCAAGACATTGAGCGCGCCATTTTTAATTCAGTCACTTATGGAGCCTTTTTTCAAAATGCACCTCAATTAAATCCAAATAGAAAACAAATCAAAGGAAGTATCTGCGGTGTGCGCGTGGAGGAAATTGCCGATCCGCTGATGCAGGAGATTCGTTATCTTGACAAACTGATAGACGAGCTGGCAAAAGGAAAAGCGATGGAAAAAATACTGCGTGACGGTGACGAAACC
The DNA here is from genome assembly GCA_910586405.1 of uncultured Lachnospiraceae bacterium. Classification (GTDB taxonomy): domain Bacteria; phylum Bacillota; class Clostridia; order Lachnospirales; family Lachnospiraceae; genus COE1. Next base: position 8,705 of record CAJUII010000016.1, on the reverse strand, counting down.
CCAAACACCATTGAGGAATACATTCGTCAACAACCAGTGGAAGCACAGCCATATCTCTACCAGATCAATACTGCGCTTCAAGCTGCACTGCCAGATGCGGTACAGAAAATATCCTGGGGTATGCCAACGTACTGGAAAAAACGAAATCTAATACACTTTGCCGCCTTTAAAAAACATGTCGGACTGTATCCTGGGCCGGAGGCGGTGGAAACATTTGCAGACAGACTTTCGGAGTACAAGACAAGTAAGGGGACAATACAGTTTCCTTACAATAAGCTGCTTCCGATGGAACTGATTACAGAAATTGCAGTCTGGTGTGAAAGAATGCTAGATCAAAATAACACCTAACACAGCACTTTGGGTCAAGAAATGAAACATAACCTGCGGTATCCTGTTCTTGTATAGAAAAAACAAACAAAGGGGGGCAGCACGGATGGATCATGATAGCCCGATATTTCGTTCTCTCTCCATGATTGAGGAAAGGATTCAGGAAAAGCTGACAGTCTGCTGTCTGGAAGATATGCTGTTTCAGGTGAACATGACTATTTTTGCCGCTTACGTGGATGCGTTGCGCGTGCCGTCTGACAGAGTGTTGTATGATCGGATTTTGGCATTAAAAGAAGAGTTTAAAGTAACAATCGAATTTTTCCGCAATCTTTCGAATGATTTCATGCAGGACAATACAGTATCACATAAATCTGACCGCATACAGTTAGACTTGGTGCTTCAGGGAAAAGTTCTGCTGTTTTATCTGAGAGGAGAGATACAGAAATTGGGCGATCAACATCTGTCTCAAAATCAACAGACTGCATTGAGAACCGCATGTGTTAACTTTGACAAAATGCTTCGCCAAATGAGCAGTGTATCAGCGAAATTAGATGCAGCTGAGATTGACATGTACATTCAAGCGTTGCACGATGTGCTGCTTGCCGAAAGCGAAACACTTGGAGAATATGGTGGGCCTTTTGAGTATCTAGCGAGGAGATTGACGCAGATTGCCGATTCGCACAAATACTAATATAGGAAAGAACTGTGAATGAACTACAAGCGATATTAGGGCGGCACATAAAAACGGACAGATTAATTCTGTCCGTTTTGTTCGGTTAGCTGGGAAGTGCAGTGCGGGCATCTTGTCGCCTCGACTGCGATCTCGGATTTGCAGAAAGGGCATGTCTTTTTGGTCGGAACCTTGGGCTGATCTGGCTTTTGAATCCGCGACATGGCTTTATTCATAATTTTTACAAGCAGAAAGACAATCAGCGCCATTATCAGGAAGTTGACCACAGCGGTGATAAACTTACCGTAATACAGTGTGACATCGCCCGTAATGTTCCATGCAAGCTGGTCAAAATTCATGCCGCCGAACAGACCGAGAATCGGATTGATAATGTCGTTGACAAGAGAGGAGACAATGCTGGTGAAGGCGCCGCCGATGATGATACCGACTGCCATGTCCATAACATTTCCTTTGCTGATAAATTTTTTAAATTCCTCAAAAAATTTTTTCATGGTAAACAGACTCCTTTTTCGTTATGTAATGATGTCTCGCCGCCCATTATAACATAGTAAGCGGCGTACTGACAACCCAAATTATTTCAAACCGCTCTTCTCAAGCCTCTTGAATATTCTCAAAGACGGCAGTGCAGGGATTTCCTTTGCAGTACTTGATTTCCTCAATGCCACTGTCTGATATGGCATACCATCCCTTTGGTATGGACACCGTAAAAACCTCCTCCATTTCCAGTTCGGGATAGCACAGACATTGAATCAATTCGCTGGCTGTGACAGCGAGCAGATCGCCAGTAGGAGCATACAGCCATTTGTCAGAAGCCGCCAGGGCGTCGTCTGTCTGGAATACGCCATCTATTGTTTCGAATTTGAGCTTCTCGTCAAACAGCCAGACAATCATTTTACCACTGTTGCAGAATTTTCGGAGCGCTTCTGTCTCCCGCACCCATACCGTGTGCCAGTCCTCGTCTGGAAAATCATAGATAAGTTCTGTCTTTCCACTGCGGTCTAGCAGGATATCGAATGCATAGAGCAACTCATCGTCCAGTTCTTTCATAGAACCTCGGTCGATCAGAACAAGTCCATTCCCTCTTTCACGATCTACTTGAAATTTCATGTTGAATCAGTCTCCTTTATCTTGATGATTTTATCATATAGATTTTCTTATCATTTTTATCTGCCTCAAAGGCATCGGGAGAGATGCGAATGAGTCTTGTGCCTGCGGGCATATCAATATGAGCGTTCCATATACCCGACCTTCCAGCCCTCTTTTGTCCGCATTCCAGAGCTTCTTGTCATCTGCTTGGTCTTTTAACAGGACTGCCAATGTAAATAGCTCTGTCTCCGTTGCCTTCAATTCTGTATGAACCTCTTTGACCAGTTTTTTCCGCAATCATCAAAGAGATAGATGACGACTCCCCCGTCCTTATAAAGCAATAATTTGACGGCGCCCAGATTCGCTTTATCATTATAAAATACCATAAATGGAGGGAATTTCTCATTAATGTACCAATCGAACTCCGTTCCGTCTTTTCCGTTCATGTAATATACCGCACCATTATTTTCCAGATGATCAGACGCGACATGAGGAAGGTATAGCTTCAGATTACTGTCTATTATCTCTTTGATCGCAATAAGTATGTGGTGCATCGTTTGTCCCTCCTGTGTAAAAATCAGACTATGATAGACAATTGCATTATAGCATACCCGAAAGAGATCGTCTATTACAATTCAAGTTCGCCAGAAAAGTTCTTGTTTTATGCAAAAACATCACCAAAAGAATGTTTTTTATAGTATAATTAAATAAACACAATACAATACAGAAAGGGTGAGCAAACAGAACGGGACAAAGATACATTATTTGGAACAAGTGGTATTGTAAATTTTTGATAAAGAAAGGAAAACAAGATGGCTCAAAAGATAAAAGGAAAATGTAAATACTGCGCAAAGGAATACACCTACAGCTATATGTCAAGACATCTCGCAGCATGCAAAGAGCGGTGCGCCGCCGAAGCTGGGGCTGGAGCGAAGAAGAGCGGTTATTATGAGCTTGCAATCTATCCGCGTTACGGCAGGGAGCACTGGCTTTTTGTCGAGATCAGCGAGAAGGCAACACTGGAGGACCTTGATATTTTTCTGCGCGATATATGGCTTGAGTGCTGTGGGCATTTGAGTGCTTTTGAGATTGAGGGAATCAGCTATGATTCCGATCCAGAGACGGATGATTTTTGGGGAGAGCCTTCGGAGAACATGAGACACAAGCTCAGCACAGTGCTGAGAGAAGGCATGACATTTCGGTATGAGTATGATTTTGGCAGTACCACAGAACTGATGATAACAGTAGTCAATTATTCAAAGAAGGCTTTGAAGAAAGAAAAACTGACATTGCTGTCAAGAAATAATCCCCATGAATATCTATGCAGTGAATGCGGAAAAAAGCCAGCCGCCGTAATCTGTATGGAGTGTTTATATGAGTTTCTTAATGAAGTGTTTCTGTGTGAGGACTGTGCCAAAACACATGCGTGTGACGAGGAAATGCGGCTGAATGTGTGTAATTCCCCGCGCATGGGGGTCTGTGGCTACGGGGGGAGTATCAAGTATCCAGACCAGTTTGTGCCCGATGCGCAGACAACATAGGGAAGCGGTATGTACACGCAGAAATATCCGTCTGCGAAATATAGCGATGAAATCACATTATCTTCCGCCGCACAGCAACGCTTGCCAGATCGCTTCTTGTTTGGCAAGTGATAGAAATTGTGATAGAAAGGATAAAACATTATGCGCATCGCACTCATAGAAGATGAACCCGCAATCCGTCAGGAATTGACACTGCTTCTGCAAAATGCACTTTATGAAGTGACAGCCCTTCACGATTTTGCGAATGCGGCATCTGCGGCACTTGCGGCATCGCCGGACTTGATTTTATTGGATATCAAGCTGCCGGGCGCATCTGGCTTTGATATATGTACTGAGGTTCGTGCTGTGTCCGATGTGCCGATTCTCTTTCTGACCAGCCAGACCAGTGCCGCAGACGAGCTAAACGGAATGTTAAAGGGCGGGGACGATTATATCACGAAGCCGTTTCATCCGCCAATCCTGCTGGCACGCATCGCAGCAGTATTAAAAAGAACGAAAAAAGCGGGCGCAAGAGAGCTTAATAAACTAGAGTACAAAGGTGTCGTGCTCGACATTGCGCGCGGCAGCATTGGATATCAAGGCAGTCACTGTGAGCTGACCAAAAATGAGTTCAAGATTCTCCATTATCTATTTCAGAATACGGGCAGGATTATACCGCGCATAGAGCTGATTGAGTACCTGTGGGACAATCAGGTGTTTATCGACGACAATGCATTGAGCGTGAATATGACACGGCTGCGCGGAAAGCTAGAACATCTTGGCGTGCAGAATTTTGTGGAGACAAAGCGGGGAATGGGGTATCGTTTATGAATATCATTTCGTTTGTGCGGGACAGATTACTGCTGTATTTACTCCATCTTTGCTGTATGGCGGCACTCGCCGTCTTTTTGTGCGCGACAGGTTATCCGGCCGATGCCTGTCTGTTAATTTTGGTTTGCTGGCTTGTAGTGCTGGGCGTCTGGACAGGCTCTGAATATTGGAGGCGGAAGCAGTATTTTACCCGTATGGAGGCAGTGCTTGCACAGGTGGACCAGCGCTTTCTGCTCGGGGAACTGATGCCCTATTCTGACAGGCTCGAGGACAGACTCTATCGAGAACTGATTCGCCAGTCCAATCGTTCTGTCATCGAAAAAATACATGCAGCCGAGACGCAGAAAAACGACTACCGCGCATACATCGAGAGCTGGGTACACGAAATCAAGGCGCCGATTACCAGCATTGCCCTCCTTTGCGAAAATCATAAAAACGACATTACGCGCTGCATTATCAAGGAAAATGGAAAGATTGAGAATTTGGTGGAACGGACACTGTACTATGCGCGTTCTGACGAGGTGTACAAGGACTATATCATTCAGGAGACAAATTTGGCGGAAGTGGCTGCGGAGGTTGTTTTGCGAAACAAATACTATTTTATCCAAAATGGTGTACAAGTGGAGATCGACTGCCCAAAGCCCGTTCATACCGACAGAAAATGGATTGCCTTTATCCTGAACCAAATACTGCAAAACAGCCTGAAATACAGGCGTGAAAAAAACGCCCAAGTACGTATTTACACACAACAGCATACAAAAGAAACCTGTCTGGTGGTGGAGGACAACGGCATCGGCATCCGCCAAGAGGAACTCCCGCGCATCTTTGAGAAAAACTTTACCGGCACGAACGGCAGAACCTGCGAGCGCTCGACAGGTATGGGACTCTATCTGTGTGAAAAATTGTGCGGAAAGCTAGGCATTGAAATCTCTGCGGATTCAGAGGAAACTGTGGGCACAAAAATTATCATGAAATTTCCGGTCAGCACATTTTTGGTCCGGTCAAATTAAGATATAGCGCAACACGATGCTCCGTTAAGGAACTGTTCAGAAATTACTGATGACAATTACTTGTCACAAGTAATTTCATCACAGTTCCTAAGTTACAAAATTGTAAGAGAACTGTAACCGACAGTGATACCACACCATCTGCATTTCTGATAATATGATTTTATCTACATAAAGGCAATCGTACAGAAATGGAGGATTCAGATGAAAAGCTATATCAATGTATGCGATGTAGAGAAGTATTACGGCAGCGCGGCGGGCATGACAAAGGCGGTTGACCGCGTGAGCTTTCAGGTTTCAGAGGGGGAGTTTGTGGGTGTGATGGGGGCTTCGGGCTCAGGCAAGACGACCTTACTCAACATGCTTGCCACAATTGACAGCGTGACAGCGGGGCATATTTACTATCAGGAGACGGATATTACAGAGTTAAAGCCTGACCAGCTTGCAAAATTCCGCAAGGAAAATCTGGGATTTGTATTTCAGGAGTATAACCTGCTCGATACCCTGACCATCGGGGAGAATATCGTGCTGGCAATGACGCTTCAGAATAAGAGCAAAAAGGAAATCCAAAAGGGGAGCGAGGAGATGATGCGGCTGCTCGGCATCTGGGAAATTCGCAATCAATTTCCGTATCAGGTTTCCGGCGGGCAGAAACAGCGCTGTGCCTGCGCGCGGGCACTCATTAATCATCCCAAGCTGCTGCTTGCAGATGAGCCGACAGGGGCGCTTGACTCCAAGGCAGCAGAAACGCTCTTGGAGACCTTCCAGAGCTTGAATGCATCAAAAAGGGCGACAATTTTCATGGTGACGCACGATGCCTTTTCGGCAAGCTATTGCAGCCGCATCTTATTTCTAAAAGACGGCAGGATTTTTCATGAGCTGATTCGCGGGCAGAAGGGCAGGCGTGAATTTCTGAATGCGATACTAGATGTGTTATCTGCGACGGGAGGTGTGAAGGATGCTCGCTAAACTCGCATTGCGGAATGTCCGCCGCTCCGCAAAGGATTACCTTGTCTATTTTTTTACGATGACAGTGGTAGTAGCACTGATGTTTGCCTTCAACAGCCTGATTTTTTCTAAGGAAATCCGTGACAGCTTTCAGGGAGTGGAGATCATGGAGGTCATGCTGGGACTCGCCACTTTTTTCATCGTCCTGATTATTGCATGGCTGATAAATTACATGATGCGGTTTATTCTGGAAAAGAGAAGCCGGGAATTTGGCATCTATTTGCTGCTTGGCATGGAGAAGCGCCAGATCGCAAAGCTGTATATGCGCGAGAGTGTGCTGCTCGGTGCGGGGGCATTTCTGGCGGGCCTTGTCTTTGGTGTGCTGGTGCAGCAGATCTTAATGGCGATACTCTACAGCATGGTATTGTCAGATTATAGCATCAATATTGAATTTGACCGCAGATGTTTCATCATGACTGCGTCGTGCTATGCGGGCTGTTATCTGCTGGCGCTCTTTCGGTGCAAAGGGAAACTCAGAAGAATGAATATCCACAGCTTCATGAATGCAGCGCGTCAGAATGAAGAAATCAAGGAGTCTCATGAGGAGCTCAAACAATGGTTGTTTCCGATTTCCATTCTCTTTTTGGTGCTGTTTGGAGTGTGGCTCTTTTATGGAAAAGAGTGGGGGTCACACACGATGCTTCTCTTTCTGGTTGGGCTGGTGCTTGTCATATATCTATTTTATATGGGTTTGTCTGCATGGATTGTCATCTATGTGCGCCGTGGGGGAAACGCGATTTACAAGGCGCAAACGCTGTTTCTGCTCAGGCAGTTTGCATCAAAAATCAAAACCATGCGCTTTACAATGGGAACACTGACAGCGCTGTTTGTACTGGCGTTTCTCGGCTGCTCTGTCGCGACGATGTTCAATTTTTATGAGAATCGTATGCTCCCTGACAAAATGCCGTTTGATATCCATATCCACAGTGCGTATGTGGAGGAGGATTTTGCCGACCAGCTTTCTATTATAGAGAACAATGTGCCGGTCAAGGAAGCCTATGCGTACCATATTTACGAGAATCAGACAACTCAAATAAATGTCTGGCTGTATACGCATTTACAAGTATTTGGTGATATGTACAAAAAAGCCGATGGGTCGCCGGATTTGCAGGCGCTTTTGGAAGAACGGAATTTAGCGTATTGTAGCTATGACACCTATATGTCTCTGACAGATTACAATCATCTGCGGGGAATGCTTGGCCTTGATGCGATTGCACTAAGCAATGAGGAGTATGCGATTCATATCAAAGACAGAGTGTTTCGCGAGACGGGAGACTTTTCTGACCAGCTTGTCATCGAGACAAGTGACAGAATACTTCGGTTTGCGGGATACCACACAGAGCCGTTTTCGCAGGACGGGCACAATGGCGGGGACTATGTGATTGTTGTGCCAGATGCCGTGACAGCGAAGATGCGTCCATTTTATTCGGAGCTTGCGGTGCAGCTCGATGGCAAAACACCGGAACATTTAAGGAAATTATTAGATGATGCTGTGAACATAGATGCAGACACAATGCTTGGCGGAACAGAGTGTGTAGGTTCGGAGTCAATCCTTGTGTGGGGCTCCGACAATCTGGTTCGTGATAATCTTCTGCTGGAGATGAAATGTATGTTGTCATCCGTCATTTTTCCACTTACTTATATTGGTCTGGTCTTTTTGTGCGTTGCACTGACGGTATTGTCCGTCCAGCAGCTAAGCGACTCTGCGAAGTACAAATTCCGATATCAGGTACTGCGTCAGATCGGCATGGGAACGCGAGAGATTGCAGGTCTAATTCTGAGACAATTGTATGTATTTTACTTGTGCCCAGCACTTTTTGCGGCTGTAATCAGCGGAATTATTATAGGATTTGTGGGAGGAAAGTTCAATCTTTATGCCGGTACAACGACGCCTGTTGTGGTATATTTTGGGATTTCATTGGTGCTTTTTTTAGGTGTATATAGTGTGTATTTTGTGGTGACATATGTCGGATTTTTGCGCAATGTTGAGTCAGATAAATAACCAGAAGCAGAGAAAATAATCACAAATAAATCTCGTGAAACAAAAGATTAAAATATCAAAAGAAAGGTGAAAAATGGAGAAGGACAGCTACTATTATTACTGCAAGGCAGAGGCGTACAGACAAGAAAATCAACTCGAAACTGCAATCAAATACTATCTAAAATCAGCCTTGATGGAAGAACATTTTAAGACTTATGCGCGTCTCTATGAATGCTATTTTGCGCGCAGACAAT
>CAJUII010000015.1:7152-49340 GCA_910586405.1 uncultured Lachnospiraceae bacterium | reverse complement strand
GACAGGAAATCAAGAAAAGGTTTCCTGTTTTTTTGCGCCCATTTTTGGCATTTTGCTTTACGTGGTGGTGTAGGTAGTAAGGGGAGAAATACCGCCGTTGCTTCGTCAGAATCCCCGCCCTCTCCGTCGAGAGTATCAGCGGAAGTCCGCACAGAGGAAGCCGTTACTTTCTTATGGCAAGGTTCTAACACAGTACAAAATAAATAACGGCAGTGATTTCTTTTTTGTGCAGACCCGCGAGGAGGCTGTGCGGCAGTATGATTGTGTAATCGGCTGTAAGGAAAATTGATGAAATAAAGATTGATAAAAATATAAAGAATGATGAAAATGGCAAAAATGATTTACAGATACCCCACGAGATAGTATACTTATAACAACTGTGCTGCCAACTTCTATTGTATAAAAGTGGCAGGAAAATTGACAGAAGAAGATGGAGGAACAGAGATGGGGTTATTTTTGGAGACGGTTCTCATACAGGGGTGCAGGCAGGAGGAAGCGAAAACGATCATAAAGGCGATTGAAGACAGGTATTCCTGTTCAGATGAGGAGACGGCATATGACATTACCAATTTGGCGGCAGACCAATGTCAGTATCGGGAATATGCTGATGGCGTGAGTATTTTGATCAATGAGGATTGTATTGGCTATGAGGAGCTTGCCGAGGCGATCAGCAGTGATTTTAGCAAGGTGGTCATGCTGCTCTACATATATGATGGGGATTTTTGGGCGTATGCGCTGTTTGACAATGGAGAACTGGTGGACAAGTTCAATCCGCAGCCAGATTATTTTGAGGAGGTGTCGGAGGAAGTGCTCGAGGCCTCCAAAGGAAATGCGGATATTGTCGCGAAGTATTTCCATGTGGACAAAGCGGGTATTGAGAAGTATCTGGTGCGCTGGGAGGATGATCTGGGCGATATGGAGGAAACTGCATACGACGATGATGAATTTGGTTTTGGCGACTGGCAGATGGCGGACTTCATGCGGAAATTAGGATATCCGTATGAATTTGAGGAGGCATAGGATTTATCATGAAAAAAGAAAAGAATAGAAATTCATTTTCAGGTTCGCTCGGCTTTGTGCTGACGGCGGCAGGCAGTGCGGTGGGTCTGGGCAATATCTGGCGGTTTCCATATCTGGCAGCGAAGGATGGCGGCGGGCTGTTTCTGGTGATTTATTTAATTCTGGCACTCACGTTCGGATTTACGCTGCTCACAACAGAGATTGCAATCGGCAGAAAGACAAAGCAGAGTCCGCTCACCGCATATGCAAAATTAAGCGCTAAGTGGGGATTTCTCGGCGTGTTTGCATGTCTTGTGCCAGTTATTATCATGCCGTATTACTGCGTGATTGGCGGCTGGGTGGTAAAGTATTTTCTCGCGTATCTGACAGGCGGCGGTGCAGCGGCAGCGGAGGACGGCTACTTTACAGGATTCATTACCGGGGAATGGCAGCCGATTGTACTGTTGGTGGTGTTCTTGGTGATGGTTGCTTTCATTGTGTTTCGTGGCATCAATAAGGGCATTGAATCGTCCTCAAAGGTGCTGATGCCTTTATTGCTGCTGTTGGTTGTCGGCATTGCGTTCTTTTCCCTAACGATTCACTATGAAGATGAATCTGGCGTGGCGAGGACAGGTATGGAAGGATTCCAGATTTATGTGATTCCTGACCTGAGCGGTATGACGGTAAAAGGATTTTTTACAGTGCTGCTCGACGCGATGGGGCAGTTGTTTTTCAGTCTCAGTGTGGCGATGGGAATTATGGTTGCCTATGGTTCTTATGTGAAGGATGACGCCAATCTGGTGAAATCTATTAACCAGATTGAAATATTTGATACGGCAGTAGCGTTTCTGGCGGGGGTTATGATCATTCCTGCGGTCTACACCTTTATGGGCAGGGAAGGTATGGCGGCGTCGGGGCCGAGCTTGATGTTCGTGTCTCTGCCAAAGGTTTTTGCCTCTATGGGACGAATCGGTAATCTTGTAGGGGGCCTGTTCTTTGCGATGGTATTGTTTGCGGCAATCACGAGTGCTGTGTCTGTCATGGAGGCGGTCGTGTCAAGCTTTATGGACAAGTTCCATATGACGCGTACCAAGGCGGCGGCGGTCGAGACTGCCATCGCGCTTGTCGGCGGCGTCATTGTGTGTCTTGGGTACAATAAGCTGTATTTTGAGGTGAAACTGCCAAATGGAGCAGTTGCTCAGATTTTGGACATTATGGATTATATCAGCAACAATCTGCTGATGCCGCTGGTCGCAATCGGAACATGTATTCTGATTGGCTGGCTGTTGAAACCCAAAACGGTGATTGAGGAAGTGGAGAAGTCGGGGGGCAGATTTGGCAGAAAACAATTATATATTATCATGATTCAGTATATTGCACCAATTTTGTTAGTGATTCTGCTGCTAAAGTCCGTGGGGATTTTGACCGTGATTTAGGGAGGTACTGTAATGAAGAATTTCTTTGGTTATGCAGACAAGTATTTACAGAAAAGTGACTGGAAAGACATTGCTTTGCTCAAATTCTGCCTTTTTTCTATGGGCGTCCTGATGGGAATCCTGATCGGAAGGCGGTGGCCGAAAAAGAATAGAAAAGCGGCAGTGATGGCTGCAATGCTTGTTTTTATCAGTACATACATCCCACTGATGACGAAATTTATTGGTGTTGTGATGGAAAAAGATGAATAGCTGTCAAGCATGATTTGATAAGGGAGTATTTTTACTCCTTTATTTTTTTGCCAATGTTCATATTTTGGATTTTGGGACATATATTGAGATATGGACAATCAGCCAAGGGGGGGGGATGAGAATGGCAGCGGTGGACGGGGTATTACAGTTTTTTCCGCAGCGCCTGAGAGGGGCGTGGGAACGATGCGGATTGGACTTTGGCAAAATACAAGAAATCAGACTGCGGGTCAATCAGCCGGTCAAGGTGTTTTGCGGCGGGGAACATACATTGCCGTTTCGGTATGGTGAGCGGGAGATGGAAGAAATTTTTCGATATCTGTGTCACGATTCGGTATATGCCTATGAGGAGGAGCGCAAGCAGGGCTATATCATGATTGAGGGAGGACATCGCATCGGTATTACAGGAGAGCTTACTACCGCGGAAAATGGACGCTTTATAGCCAAATATATCCGCTATATGAATATCAGAATAGCACATGAACAGAAAGAGATTGCGGGAAAGGTTATAAAGTATCTGTATCATTCAAGAGAGATGACACCACTAAATACGCTGATTATCTCCCCGCCCGGTGTTGGCAAGACGACGCTGCTCAGAGATACCATACGGTTGTTATCGAATGGGACGGCAGACCATCAAGGGTGCAATGTCGGTGTTATAGACGAGAGAGGAGAGATTGCAGGAGCATACAGGGGAAGTGCCATGCTGGACTGCGGAGAGAGAACAGATGTTATTACAGGCGGGGATAAACAGCAAGGGATTTCCATCTTGGTGCGGACTTTTGCGCCGAGAGTGATCGCGATTGATGAGATTGGCAGGCGTGCGGATGCGGAGGCAATCCTGCATGCTGGTGTGAGCGGATGCAGGATTTTGGCAACTGTGCATGGCGGGTCCATTGAGGAGATCAGGAACAAAACTGAGATGGCTGCAATTCTTGATCTGGGGCTGATAGACCGATATATCGTGCTGTCCATGAATGAAAAAATGGACAGGTATTTTGAAATCTATGACAGGGAGGGAAACAGTTTATGTGGCAGAAGTTTATTGCAGGCGCCTGCGTGATGACGGGGGCACTTGGATTTGGATGGTCGCTCTGTGGGGAGATGAACCATGACATTTCGCTGTTAAAACAGCAAAAGCAGATACTTTTGTATATAATTGGGGAAATTACTTATCTGCACAGACCGATGGAAGAGATTTTTGATCTGATCGCGCAAAAGACAGAACCGCCTTATGATCTGTTTCTCGATGAGATCACACAGAAAATGAAGGAGCGGGATGGCAGGTCTCTGATACAATTGTGGAATGAGACAGTTTATGACAGACAGGACAAAGCGGAGCTTTCTCAAATTACGCGGATGTATTTGTCAAAGATGGGCAATTGCTTTGAGTATGAGGGAGAACAGCTGCAAGTGGAGGCGCTGGGGTTGTTTGGGACAGAGCTGGACAGTGAGATAGACAGGCTTACAGCAAAAAGAAACGAGAATAGCAGGCTGATCAAGGCACTTAGCACGCTTACAGGAATCTTGTGCATAATATTATTTTTGTGATAAACAGTGGAAATGGGGATGAAAATGGAAGTCAGTCTGATATTTAAGATCGCGGCAGTTGGGATTCTGATCACGATATTGGGGCAGGTATTGAAGCACAGCGGCAGGGAAGAACATGCGTTTCTAATCAGTCTTGCAGGACTGGTTCTGGTGCTTTCGTGGATTGTTCCATATATATACCAGCTATTTGAGATGATACAGGATTTATTTGCTTTGTGACAGGATTTGAGAAAACGGAGGCATTGTATGATACAGATTTGTGTGCTTGCCATAGCAGGATTGTTTGCAGCGCTGATTATCAAGAAAGACAAGCCGGAGTTTGCAGTATTGATCATTATGCTCGTAAGTTTTTTGATTGCAATCAGGATTTTGACTGTGCTGGGTAATGCCATGTCGGAGTTAGAGAGCTGGGAGGAAATCCTGGGCGGGAACATTGCGTATATCTCACTGCTGTTAAAAATAATTGGCATTACATATGTATGTGATTTTGCGGCAAATCTGTGCAAAGATTCGGGATATGCGGCGCTCAGCAATCATATAGAGCTTTTTGGCAAGGTTGCTATTATGGTGGCAGGTTTTCCGATAATAAGGATTATGATAGACATGCTAGAAGGAATGATGCGATGAATCAGGATACAAGTTTGTGGCAGGAACTGGACATTCTCCCCGATCTGAGTGTTCTGGACAATCTTCTGAGAGATCTGCTTCCGGGGAGAACTGCGAGTTCGATGGATTTTATAGAGGATGTATTGAAAGGGAACTGGGCGTTAGACCCAGCGCTGTTCTGGCGATACATCGCAAGATCAATAACTGGTGTTTTTGATGAATGGAGGAGACTGTTTGTCTCTGTGCTGGTGCTATTTATTTTGGTAGCGCTGGTGAGTAATCTGATGTCAGCGCTCAAAAACGAGGGTGCGGCGAAGGCGGCAAAGACCTTTTTTATTGTCTGTCAGTTGGTGGTTTTGATTGATGCGTTTCATGAGGTACTTGGGATTGTCGAGGAGGCAATGACACGCATGATAGAATTTCTGAAACTGATGATTCCAGCCTATATGATCTGTATTGCGGCGGCTGGGTCTGGTCTGACTGCACTGATTTTTTACAAGCTGCTCTTAGGATTTCTGTGTCTCATAGAAGGGATTGTGGCGGCTTCTCTGACGACGGTGGTCGAGGGATATGTGATGCTGGGTGTGGTGGAGAGCGTCTGGGGTGAGGAACGCTTCAAAGGATTGATGGACCTCATCAAGAAAGGTTTGCAGTGGATACTGAAAATGATGATTGTCGTCATGTCGGGAAGCAGCATTCTGCAAGTGATAATAACACCTGTTGTTGATAAGACAAACAATGCCGTTTTGCAAAAAACAGCAGGTGCTATTCCTGGGATTGGCGATGTCATAGAATCTGTGTCGAGTGTGACGCTGGCATCGGCAATCGCAGTAAAAAACAGTCTGGGCGTATTGATTCTGGTGGCGTTGATCTTGCTCATAGCTGTGCCGGTCATCAAGTCCTTTATGATTCTGATCATTATCAGGGTAAGCGGCGCACTGGGCAGTATCTGTGGGGAAAAACAGATGATGAAGTGTGTCGAGTACATATCGGAGGCAGGATTTATGCTGCTTAGAATATTAATAACAGTGACTACGTTATTTTTTGTGACAATAGCGGCTGTTACAAATGCAACGAGTTAGGAGGCGTCATGGAGTATTTGGCAATGGAGGTCAGGCGGCTCATGTATACAGTGATTTGCTTTCAGTGCCTGATTCAGCTTACAGAGGGGAGTGTCTATCAAAAATATCTAAAGTTATTTTCTTATCTGCTGACTATGTGTATCTGCTGCAATGTGATTTTTTCCTTTGTAGGGCAGATAGAAAATCGATTTTCGGAAGCAGATCAAATCTATGACCGCTGGGAGAAGGAGTGGCGGGACATGACGGAGGCAGGTCGGATTGATGAAGGGGAGATTTATTATAAGAAGCTATGGGAGGATGATATCATAGGCGGGGCGCACGAGGAGTATGACAGGAGAAATGGAGGTGATGAGGATGCTGGACCGGATACAGGACGGGATTCGGCTACTGATTAGCGGGGGCAAAAATGGCAGAAAACGACCCACCAAGGAGACCATGCTCATCATTTTTCTCAGTGGAATCTTGATTTTTGTCATTTTGCTGCCGACTGGAAGCAGCAGCAACCAATATTTTGCAAAGAAACAGCAAAAAAGTACTGAAAAGGTAGATAAAACGGACAGGGTATCCTCAAATGGCGGAGGCGGGGAAAGTACGGGTACGATGGAGGAATACCGGAGAGGACTAGAGCAGGAATTAGAGGAATTTCTCTCCAGTGTCGCTGGAGTGGGGGAGGTGAAGGTACTGATCTACATGAAAAACTCGCAGGAGTACATTGTAGAGAAAGACGTACCTGTATCCAATGCAATCAACGGGGATAACAGTGAGCAAAGAAAGGAGGAGTCCACTGTATACACGGTCAATGAGAGCGGCAGTGAGGTGCCCTTTATCTCACAGACGATTCGTCCTGCGATCGACGGAGTTGTGATTTCGGCAAAGGGTGCCGCGGATGAGAACATTCGGCTCCAAATCGTCAGGCTTGTGATGGCGCTCTATGGTGTGGAGGCGAATAAGGTTGAGGTGCTGCGGATGGGATGATGTAAAAATTTTAAAATATTACGTCTAAGAGCAGCAGGGGATGAATAAGATAGAAGTAGCAAAGAGAAGCAATAGGAAGGATATGGTTTGGTGAAAAAAATATTAAGAAAGAACCAGATTATGATTACGGCGTTGGCAGTTATGATAGCAGTAGCAGGTTATCTGAACTTTGCCGGCACCAAGATTGGAGAAGAGGATTTTATCTCTGTGGACGGAAGCAGCAGCGAGCTTACTTATGAGATCTCTGACGAAGATATGTATGCCATATCGCTTAGGGAAGATACCGATGGGACGATCAAGGATTACGCGTCTGCAACAGGAGCTGACTCGGATATTGTAAGTCTTGACTCCGACGACACAACGATTACGGACAATTATCTTAACAGCGGAATGGACACCGTGTCGGATGGCGCATTGACTGCTACAGGGACCGAATTGCAGGCATCGGATGATGCGGCAGATGGAACTCTTGCGTCAAACACAGATGAAGCAGGCGCTACTGTCATAGAGCAGGAAGTGCCGGGTGAGGCGGTGTTTACCAGCGCGTCAGGCGTGTCAACCCTAGCGGGCGCAAAGCTGTTAAAGGAGCAGACGAGGGCACAGAACAAAGAGTCCCTCATGGAGATCATCCAGAACGAGGATTTGACAGAGGAGGCAAAGAAGGAAGCTGTGAGCAGCATGATCACACTCACAGAGACAGCGCAGAAGGAGTCTGATGCGCAGATGCTCCTCGAGGCAAAAGGCTTTACGCAGACCGTGGTGAGCATTAGCGGAGATTCGGCAGACGTCATGGTGGAAGCTGGCAATCTCACTGAGGCACAGACTGCCCAGATTATAGACATCGTACAGAGAAAGACGGCAATCTCCCCGGAAAATATCATTATAACTGTATCTGGTACAGAATAAGTGCAGCGTGCAATTGCGTATAGACAGGGATGCCGCTAAAGATTAGTAAATGAATAGACTTTGCTGTCTGGTTATGCTATACTAAAACGGCGCATGGGGTGTGCAGCGGGTAGGTGAAGATAGCTCTTCCCTGCCTGACTGCACAGTCCTTGCTAAGGAAAGCATCCGCAAAGTGGCGCATGGGGTCGCCGCTGCTGCGAAGAAAGTATAGAATAAAATGGACGGAGGAACGATCAGTGAGTAGTATTGCAGAAGAAATAAACAAGAGAAGGACGTTTGCTATTATATCGCATCCCGATGCGGGCAAGACGACTTTGACAGAGAAATTTTTATTGTATGGAGGCGCCATCAACCTTGCCGGGAGTGTTAAGGGAAAGGCGACTGCAAGACATGCGGTGTCTGACTGGATGGAGATCGAAAAGGAGAGAGGAATTTCGGTGACATCCTCCGTATTACAGTTTAATTATGATGGCTATTGCATCAATATTCTCGACACGCCGGGACATCAGGATTTCTCGGAGGATACGTACAGAACACTCATGGCGGCAGACTCGGCAGTCATGGTGATCGACGCGTCAAAGGGTGTCGAGGCACAGACGCGCAAGCTGTTTAAGGTATGCGGTATGAGAGGCATACCAATTTTTACGTTTATCAATAAATTGGACAGGGATGCGAACGATACGTTTGAACTTCTCGACGAGATTGAGAAGGAGCTTGGCATTGCCACGTGTCCAGTCAACTGGCCAATCGGTTCAGGAAAGCGGTTCAAAGGCGTGTATGACAGGCATGGAAATCATGTACTTACCTACTCTGATACGCAGAAAGGTACAAAGGAGGGGGAGACAACGGTCATTGCGATGGAGGATGAGGCGCTTTTGCTCGAAACTATTGGCGATGAGGCGCTTGCCCTGCTGCGCGATGAGATTGAGCTTCTCGACGGCGCCAGCGCAAAGTTTGATATTGAGGAAGTGCGGAAAGGCAAACTGACACCTGTTTTCTTTGGTTCAGCGCTGACAAATTTTGGCGTGGAGGTATTTTTGCGGAATTTTTTGAAAATGGCAACAACACCGCTGCCAAGAATCTCACAGGGCGAGACAATCGACCCGGTGGAGAATGACTTCTCCGCGTTTGTATTCAAAATACAGGCGAATATGAACAAGGCACACCGTGACAGAGTGGCATTTATGCGCATCTGTTCAGGGAAATTTGATGCCAGTGCTGAAGTGCGCCATGTGCAGGGCGGAAAGGTGATGCGTCTCTCTCAGCCGCAACAGATTATGGCGGACGAGCGCAAAATCCTGAATGAAGCCTATGCGGGGGATATTATCGGCGTGTTTGACCCTGGAATCTTCTCGATTGGCGATACAGTCTGTGCACCGAAAAACGATATTTGCTACGAGGGCATACCAACCTTTGCGCCGGAGCATTTTGCGCGGGTGAGGCAGATGGACACGATGAAGAGAAAGCAGTTTATCAAGGGCGTCAACCAGATTGCGCAGGAGGGTGCCATCCAGATTTTTCAGGAATTTAACACAGGTATGGAGGAGATCATCGTCGGTGTGGTCGGTGTCCTGCAATTTGATGTCCTCAAATATCGTCTAGAAAATGAGTACAATGTCGAAATCAAACTCGAACCGCTGCCATATGAATATATTCGTTGGATAGAAAATAAAAATGAGGTGGATTTGAATAAGCTTTCAGGGACATCCGACATGAAGAAAATACAGGATTTAAAGGGAAATCCGCTGCTTTTGTTTATCAATCAGTGGAGTATCGGTATGACGGTTGACCGCAATAAAGGTCTGGTGCTCTCTGAGTTTGGCAGAAATTAAAATCTTACAGAGGTATAAAAAGTTGATGAGAAAAGGGACAGTGTGCTGGGCAGCTCTGATAGGCAGTGTGATCATGCTGATACAGGGATGTACCTTTCAGGAGGAGTTGCAGTATTTTCTACGAAG
This sequence comes from uncultured Lachnospiraceae bacterium, assembly GCA_910586405.1. GTDB lineage: Bacteria > Bacillota > Clostridia > Lachnospirales > Lachnospiraceae > COE1. Next base: position 39,581 of record CAJUII010000015.1, on the reverse strand, counting down.
TGAAAAAGGGTCTGAGCAGTCTGACGAGTCTGACAGCGCAGATGACATAGAAGAGAGGACCTATGAGCCAGATCAACCCAAGGAGGACGAGTCCGAAACTTCAGAACAGACATTGCAGGAAGTCTCAGAACTGTATTATGCGTATCATTGTCTGGATGAGAAAAAACAAAGAATTTATCTTGAAATGTATGATGCTTTGTCTGGAATGAAGAGCGGAGTACCGCTTTCGACAGTGGACAAGTCTGATTTGGATGTCGTGTTTGCCTGTGTGATGAATGACCACCCAGAGCTGTTTTATGTGGAAGGGTATCAATATACAGAATATACGTTTGGCAATACGACGACTAGAATTACGTTCAGCGGAACCTATTCCATGACCAGCGCGCAGGCGGAACAATCGCGGCTGTTGATTGAGCAGAAAATTGCGGAATGCTTTCAGGACGTGCCGCTGAATGAGGACGAGTACAGTACCGTTAAGTATTTGTACGAGTGGCTCATCAACAATACAGAGTATGACAAAACCGTGGAGAATAATCAGAATATTCGCTCAGTTTTCTTGGAGGGGCGTTCTGTGTGCCAGGGATATGCAAAAGCGATGCAGTACATGCTGCAAAAGGTTGGGATTCAATGTCTGCTGGTGACAGGCTTCACAAATGGTGAACGTCATGGATGGAATCTGGTGCGGGTGAATGGTGCTTATTATTACCTCGATCCGACCTGGGGCGATGTGTCCTACGCTTTGGGCGGTGAGGGAGATGCATCGGAGCGCTTCGCGCCATCCATCAATTATGATTATTTTCTGGTAACGACAGATGAGATCACATGGACGCACTCGATAGAGAAAGTGGTGGAGCTGCCGCTGTGTATAGCGGTCGATGACAATTATTTCGTGCGCGAAGGGCTGTACTTTGAAGACTATGATGAGGGGAAGTTTGCCGCGGTCATGAACAGTGAGGCCGTGGAGGAGGCGGGCTGTGTGACCATCAAGTGCGGTAGTCAGGAAACGTATGAACTTATGGTACAGACTTTGATTGAATCTCAGAAGATCTTTGATTTTATAGACAAGAGAGGGGCGAGCATCTCCTACACCTCCAATGACCAGCAGCGGACAATCAGCTTTTGGAACCTGTAGCATATGAATGGAATCGGGCATAGTGGAAATGATAATATCATCCATAATTTCTGCTTTGCAAAGTTTCAGTATAATGATATAATGAAAGATACAATGTAGTAATGGACACAGGAGGGTTAAAGCATGGAAACAGAGAAAAACGGTTACGCGTTAAATAACGAAGAATTTGGCACAGTAAAGATTGCAAATGATGTGGTTGCCATGATTGCGGGGCTGGCGGCGACAGAGGTGGACGGCGTTGGCGCCATGGTCGGAAATATCACAAATGAGCTGATGGGGAAGGTGGGCATGAAGAAACAGACCAAAGGCGTGAAGGTTGATATTCTTGACGGAAATGTGTCGGTGGAGCTTGCAGTCACGATGGAGTACGGTTTCAATATCCCGACGACCTGCAATAAGGTACAGGAAAAGGTAAAGAATGCGATTGAGACAATGACAGGTTTTAAGGTTTCAGATGTCAATATCAGGATTGTAGGCATTAAAATGGCTTCGGAGAAATAGATGAATGAGCAGAAGAGAGCTTAGAGAACATATATTTAAATTTTTATTTAGGATTGAATTTAACGACAGGGAGGAAATGCCTGAGCAGGAGCAGTTCTTTTTTGAGATGCTAAAGATGGAAGCACAGGAAGAGCGGACGCACAAAGTCAAGGATGAGGATGCCGCGTACATCTCGACCAAGAGCAATAAGATTATCGAGAAGCTTGACGAGCTTGACGCGATGATCAACAAGCAGGCAAAAGGATGGACGACGCAGAGAATGGGCAAGGTTGATCTCACGATCCTCCGGCTTGCCGTCTATGAGATTGTATTTGACGAGGATGTCCCGACAGGGGTTGCGATCAATGAGGCAGTCGAACTGGCGAAGCGTTTTGGTCAGGAGGAGTCCTCAGGTTTTGTCAATGGGGTTCTGGCAAAATTTGCGCCTGCTTCGTAACAGTTCAGCCTTTGGACTTCCTGTTCATGCGGAGGTACATTTGTGAGACAGAATGTATACACGGTTGCCCAGATTAATTCCTACATTAAGAATATGTTTACGCAGGATTATATGCTGAGGTTCGTCATGGTAAAGGGCGAGATCAGCAACTGCAAGTATCATTCATCGGGGCATATCTATTTTACGTTAAAAGATGCAAAAGGCGTGATCGCGTGTGTTATGTTTGCCGGCAATCGCACCGGACTTTCCTTCAGGCTGGAGGAAGGGCAGATGGTGGTGGTTGGCGGTACGATTGACGTGTATGAGCGGGACGGCAAATACCAGCTTTATGCGAAACAGATCACACTGGACGGCGCCGGCGTTCTCTATGAAAAGTTTGACCGCATGAAGCGCAAACTCGAGGAGATGGGAATGTTTGCACCGGAGTACAAACAGCCCATTCCCAAATATGTCAGGACTCTGGGCGTCGTGACAGCGCCTACAGGGGCGGCAGTGCGCGATATCATAAATATCGCGACAAGGCGAAATCCCTATATACAGATCATAGTATATCCGGCAATCGTGCAGGGAGATCAGGCAGTCGCGAGCATAGTAAACGGAATCCGGGCATTAGAGCGGCTGGGCGTAGATGTGATGATCGTCGGCAGGGGCGGCGGCTCGATTGAAGATTTGTGGGCCTTTAATGAAGAAGCAGTCGCGCAGGCAGTCTTTGACTGTAGTATACCAATCATATCAGCCGTCGGGCATGAGACAGACACGACAATCACAGACTTTGTGGCAGATTTAAGAGCGCCGACGCCTTCGGCGGCGGCAGAGCTTGCGGTGTATGATTTCGCAGTACTGCTAGAGCGGATAGCGGCGTTTGGCAACGCATTGAACCATGCCATGCTGGCACAGCTTAAAAAGCAGAAAAACAGATTGGAAGGTCAAAGGCTTCGATTGAAATATTTAAGCCCTGTGAGTCAGATTCAGCAAAAACGTATGTACTGTATGGACTTGGAGGGGCGTTTGACAAGCCAGATGAAAACTGCGCTGACACAACAGCGGCACAGAATGGGATTGTATGCCGAGAAATTAAAGGGTTTGTCCCCGCTTGAAAAGCTTCATCAGGGCTATGCCTATATCGAAGATATACACCACAGGGTAGTCAATGATGTGCGCAAAGTCAAACCGGAGGACAGAGTAGAAATATATGTAAAGAATGGCATCATACAGGCAAAGGTTGAGGAAGCAAGAGAGGAAACGTATGGCGAAGGAGCAGACATTAGAGCAGACATTTGAAAAGCTTGAAAATGTGGTCGCAAAATTAGAGCAGGAGGAGATCTCATTGGAAGAATCCTTCAAATTGTATAAAGAGGGCATGAAGCTGATCAAGTCCTGCAATGACAGGATTGACAAGGTGGAAAAGGAAGTTCTCAAGTTAAATGAAAATGGTGAATTAGATGAATTTTGAGATAGAATTGGAAAACAGGACAAAAGAGACAGAGTCCGTTGTGAAGGCTTATCTTCCAGAGGAAAGCGGCTGGGCAAAGACCGTGATAGAAGCGATGAACTACAGCGTCAATGTGGGCGGAAAGCGGCTTCGTCCGATGCTCATGGCTGAGACGTACAAGCTCTTTGGCGGCAAAGACAAGGCGGTTGAACCATTTATGGCAGCGATCGAGATGATTCACACATACTCGCTCGTGCATGATGATCTGCCAGCGATGGACAATGATGAGTACCGCAGGGGAAAAAAGACGACGTGGGTAGTCTACGGAGATGCGATGGCAATCCTGGCGGGAGACGGGCTTTTGAACTATGCTTTTGAGACGGCGTTAACTTCTTTTGAGATACCGGGCAGCAGTGTTGCGGCAAAGGCGAAGGCGCTTTCTATCTTGGCAAAAAAAGCAGGGATACACGGCATGATCGGCGGGCAGACAGCAGATATTGAGGCAGAGCATTTAGGCGGTACTGTGACGCAGGAGCATCTGCTTTTTATCCACGAGCACAAAACCGCGGCGCTGATACAGGCGGCAATGATGGCAGGGGCAGTGCTTGCAGGCGCCAGCGATGCGCAGGTTCAGATGGTAGAGCAGGCAGCGTATGAGATTGGTATTGCATTTCAGATACAAGATGATATTCTTGATGTGACGAGCAGCCTAGAGACGCTTGGAAAGCCTGTTGGCAGTGATGCGAGGAACCAAAAGACGACCTATGTCACATTGAAGGGCATTGAGGAGGCGTCGCGTGAGCAGAAGGAGTTGTCAGCACATGCGATAGAGCTGTTGGCAGCTTTTGAGAAGGAAGGGTATCACAATGCATTTTTGCTGGAACTGATACGCAGTTTGATCACACGCGACAGATAGCTTTGAAAGGTGAAGGCGCTGAGTATGATATTAGAAACGATAGAGAAGGAAAATGATATAAAGAACGTTGCGCCCGAGGATTGGAACCTGCTGGCGGAGGAGATCAGAGAATTTCTGATCAACAAAATCAGTGTCACAGGCGGACATCTTGGCTCGAATCTTGGCGCGGTAGAGCTCACGATGGCGCTGCATCTGAGTCTGAATCTGCCGCAGGACAAGATTGTGTGGGACGTAGGGCATCAGTCCTATACGCATAAATTACTGACAGGCAGACGTTCCGGCTTTGAAAGTTTGAGAAAATATGGCGGCATGAGCGGATTTCCCAAGCGAAAGGAAAGCGAGTGCGACTGTTTTGACACAGGGCACAGTTCTACTTCCATCTCAGCGGGGCTGGGACTGGTCAAAGCCAGAGATCTGCGCAATGAGGAGAATACTATCATTTCCGTGATTGGAGACGGTTCTCTCACTGGCGGAATGGCATATGAGGCACTGAACAACGCATCGCGTCTCAAGAAAAATTTTATCATTGTATTGAATGATAATAATATGTCGATTTCTGAGAATGTCGGCGGCATGTCCAAGTACCTCAATAATATCAGAACAGCGGACAAGTATCTTGATATGAAGGAAGGCATCTACAATTCATTGATGGAGTCTAAGCTGGGAGAACCGATTGTCTCCAGTATCCGCCGGGCAAAAAGCTCTGTGAAGCAGCTTGTGATTCCGGGCATGTTCTTTGAGGATATGGGCATCACGTATCTAGGACCTGTGGACGGGCACAATATCAATGCCATGATGAAGGTATTCCGCGAGGCAAAGCGCTGTAAATCCGCTGTGCTGGTGCATGTGCTCACACAGAAGGGCAAGGGATTTGCCCCGGCAGAAAAGCACCCGGCGCGTTTTCACGGCGCAGAGCCCTTCGATGTGGAGACAGGGCTGCCGCTCACGCCAAAGACCAAGTCAAGCTATACAGATGTCTTTTCTACCGTGATGTGCAAGCTTGGCGACCGCTATAAGGACATTGTGGCAATTACGGCGGCAATGCCGGACGGTACAGGGCTCAAACGGTTTCGGAATCTGTATCCAGACAGATTTTTTGACGTGGGGATTGCGGAGGAACATGCAGTGACCTTTGCGGCAGGGCTGGCAGCGGGCGGCATGTGTCCGGTGGTGGCAATTTATTCTTCTTTTTTGCAGAGAGCATATGACCAAATCCTGCATGATGTCTGTATCCAGAACCTGCACGTGATCTTTGCGATTGACCGCGCGGGGCTTGTGGGCAGCGACGGGGAGACACATCAGGGAATTTTTGATCTGTCATATTTGTCCTCTATCCCGAATATGCATATTATGGCACCCAAAAATAAGTGGGAATTATCGGATATGTTAAAATTCGCCATTGATTTTCAGGGACCGATCGCGCTGCGTTATCCAAGAGGGGAAGCCTATGATGAGCTTAGGGAGTACCGTGAGCCAATCCAGTTTGGCAAGGCGGAGTGGATTTATCATGAGAAAGGGATCGTGCTGGTGGCAGTGGGAAGCATGGTAAAGTCGGCGCTCACTGTGCGGGAGTCGCTTGCTAAGAAAGGCTTTGCGTGCAGCGTGATCAATGCCCGCTTTGTGAAGCCAGTAGACACCGAGATCTTAGATGAGGCAGCAAAAGACCACAGACTCATTGTCACGATGGAGGAGAATGTGGCAAGCGGCGGATTTGGGGAGAAGGTACGTGCATATCTCGACAAAGCTTATCCAGAGAAAAAGTTATTGACCATTCATATTCCAGATGAGTATGTAGAGCACGGAAATGTGGAGATTTTGCGCCGCGAGGTGGGAATTGACGCCGCGACAGTTGAGGACAGAATCCTTGAACTGGTGCGGTGACATGATTATAAGTCATGGTTATAAGAAATGATTTTGTGACACGATTATGAAATGAAAGGATTCAGGAGGATGAAGGAGCGTTTGGATGTACTGCTGGTGCGGCAGGGGCTTGCCGAGTCGCGCGAGAAGGCAAAGGCGGTGATCATGGCAGGGTGCGTGTACGTCAATGACCAAAAGGAGGACAAGGCGGGCGCGATGTTTGACGAGACAAAGGTTTCGCTCGAGGTCAGGGGCAATACGCTTCGGTATGTGAGCCGCGGCGGATTAAAGCTCGAGAAGGCGATTGAAGTGTTTGGCGTGCAGCTCGACGGAAAGGTTTGTATGGATATCGGCGCATCGACAGGCGGTTTCACAGACTGTATGCTCCAAAATGGCGCAAAAAAGGTGTATTCTGTAGATGTGGGACATGGACAGCTGGCGTGGAAACTTCGAAATGACGAGCGGGTTGTCTGCATGGAAAAGACGAACTTCCGCTATATGACGCCGGAAGATGTCAGTGAGCCGATTGAATTTGCATCGGTCGATGTGTCTTTTATCTCCCTTGATAAAATCCTTGGACCCGCCTATCAGCTCTTGACGCCCGACGCACAGATGGTATGCCTGATCAAGCCGCAGTTTGAGGCTGGGAAGGATAAAGTTGGAAAGAAAGGCGTCGTGCGGGACCCGCAGGTGCACAGAGAGGTCATCGAGTCAGTATTTGCCTTCACAGTGGCAAGTGGCTTTGAGATTTTGAAGATTGATTTCTCGCCCATCAGAGGACCAGAGGGAAACATTGAGTATCTGATGTATCTTGGCAAAGCGGCGCAGGGTGAACGGGAAGCGCAGGATACTGCGCTCGTGCAGGAGGTCGTTGAACGTGCACATCAAACGCTTGATAATTAGGTGATGGAATATCAATGAAAACATTTTATATCTATACGAACCAGACAAAGGACGGAAATGGCGAGATTACGCAGTACATAAGGGATTATCTGAACTTAAAAGGCTGTCTGTGCCGCAGCGAGGTTGATGACAAGGTGGAGGGAATGATCGTGCTTGGCGGCGACGGGACCATGCTCAGAGCCGCGCGGGAGTATGTGTCTTATCATATTCCGATGATTGGCGTGAATCTCGGAACACTTGGATATCTGGCAGAGGTTGACCGGGAGGAGATCGAGCCGGCGCTTGACAGTTTGATTGCGGACCGATATGAGATCGAATCGCGCATGATGCTTGGCGGTATTCCAGTGATCAGGGGTGTCAGCACCAATCCGCAGACAGCGCTGAATGACATTGTAATCAACAGAAAAGGGGCGCTTCACGTCATTAATTTCAATATTTATGTCAATGGCCGCCTGCTGAGTACTTATAGCGCCGATGGTATCATCGTATCGACACCGACCGGCTCGACAGCATATAATCTGTCGGCAGGCGGACCGATTGTCGAGCCGAGGGCAAGGCTGATTCTGCTGACGCCGGTCTGTTCACATACACTGGTCAATAACAGGTCGATCATATTGTCGGAGGATGATGTGATTGATATTGAGATCGGGCGATACAAGCCGGGCGAAAAGCAGGAGGTGGACGCCAGCTTTGACGGAAGATGCCCTGTCAGTCTCAACGAAGGAGACAAGATACGAATTATTCGATCGAACGAGGTGACAACAATCATCAAGCTCAGCGAGGGCAGCTTTCTGGATACGCTGCACCGTAAAATGCGTGTTTTTTGAGAGAAAAATAAAAGACTTTGACAAAAATGGGGGGACATATATGGTTTCGGTGTCATGGGACAAGTTCAAAGCGCTGTATGCAGTAGAGACATTGCAAGGATATACAGAGACAGAGATCGGACTGCTGAAAAAGATATTTGGCACCTTGCCTTGTGTGTTGGAGGATTAAGTGTCCTATGCGAAAATCCAACTGGCTTTGCGTGGGATTGGAGAACCTATGTAGATAAATCAAATATTTGCGAAAGGCATGGAGTAGAACCAGATGAAGAGGGAGAGACACGAGGTCGTAGTAGATCTGATCAACAAATATGATATCGAGACACAGGAGGAGCTGGCGGCATATCTGCGCAAAGAGGGATATGAGGTGACGCAGGCAACGGTATCGAGAGATATTCGGGAACTGCACTTGTCAAAAATCGCGGCGGGCGGCGGCAGACAGAAGTATATCATTCTTCAAAATGAGGATAACAGGCTGGGCGATAAGTATATCCGTGTGCTGAGAGAAGGTTTTGTCTCTATGAGTATGGCGCAGAATATATTGGTGATCAAGACCGTACAGGGCATGGCGATGGCGGTCGCAGCGGCGGTGGATGCCATGCGGTTTTCGGAGATTGTCGGCTGTATCGCCGGAGACGACACAATCTTTGCCGCGGTGAAGTCCGTGGAGGAAACGAAGACCGTGATGCAAAAACTGGATGAAATTGTAAAGGGTTAGGGACAAAATAATGTTAGTGAGCTTACATGTAAAAAATCTGGCTCTGATCTCGGAGACAGAGGTAACGTTTGGAGAGGGACTCAATATCCTGAGTGGAGAGACTGGAGCCGGCAAATCCATCATCATCGGCTCCATTAATCTTGCGCTGGGCGCGCGTGCAGACAAGGATTTGATACGGACTGGGGCAGATTATGCGCTTGTCGAGCTGGTCTTTCAGGTGACAGATGATGCGATGTGCCAGGAGATCAAAGCCCTTGAAATTCCCGTGGAGGAGGACGGCATCATCATTATCCAGCGTAAAATACAGCCCAGCCGGAATCTGTTTAAAATCTGCGGCGAGACTGTCACAGCAAAGCAGATCAAGGCGCTCTCCGAACTATTGATCGATATTCATGGACAGCATGAACACCAGTCACTGTTGTACAAGAAAAATCATATGGAAATTCTGGATTCTTTTTCTGGGGAATCGCTTGCGAAGCTCAAATCAGAGCTTCGGGAACAGTACCAGTCGTATACAGCAATCAAAAAGGAGCTCGCTGAATTTTGTGTAGATGACGGAACGAAAGCAAAGGAGCTGTCCCTTGCCGAGTTTGAGTATCAGGAGATTGACGAAGCGGGGCTGACTGTAGGCGAGGATGAAGAGATTGAACACGAGTATCGGAAAATGATAAACAGCAGACAGATTGTAGAAGCGGCAGACAAGGCGTATCAGCTTACCGCGAATGGAGATCAGTCGGCAGCCGAAGCTGTCGGCTACGCGCTCAGGGAGCTACGCAGTGTGGAGGGATACGACGACAGGGCGCGGGAGCTTGCCGACGAGCTTGAAAATATCGACGCACTGCTCAATGACTTTAATCGGGAAGTGTCGGAATATATGTCCGATATGGAGTTTGACGGGGAGCAGTTTCATCAAATGGAGGAGCGGCTCAATCTGCTCAACCATCTCAAACTCAAATATGGCGCTAGTATTCAGGAAGTTTTGCAGTACCAGGCATCTCTTGGTGAGAAGATTGAGAAGCTCAAAAATGCAGATGTATACAAGGCGCAGTTAGAGACAAAGTTAGCGGACATGCTCGTGAAGCTAAAGAGTCTTTGCCAGAAGGCTTCCAAGGTGCGCAGCAAGGAGGCCGCAAAGCTTCAAAAGGATATGATCGCAGCGCTCACGGATCTCAATTTCTTAGACGTAAAGTTTGAGATACAGGTGCGCCAAAAGGAGGAAATCACTGCCAATGGATTTGACGATGTGGAGTTTATGATCTCCACAAATCCAGGCGAACCGCTCAAAAGTCTTGGAAATGTGGCAAGCGGCGGAGAACTCTCGCGCATCATGCTTGCAATCAAGACTGTGCTTGCATCGCGCGATAGGATACCGACAATGATCTTTGATGAGATTGACACCGGTATCAGTGGAAAGACGGCATGGAAGGTATCTGAGAAGCTCGGCAGACTGTCACAGAGCCACCAGATCATATGCATCACACATCTGCCTCAAATTGCTGCGATGGCAGACGATCACTACAAGATTGCGAAACAGGCAGTCAAAAACAAGACCGTGACGGACATTGTACATATGGAGGAGTCTGAGGCAGTGGATGAACTGGCGAGAATGCTCGGCAGTGATGAAATTACAGATACGGTGAGAGAGAATGCACGTGAGCTGATTGCGACTGCCCGAAAGAAAAAGGCTTAAAAATAAATACAAAAAATCGTGAAAAAAAGATATATTTCTGTTGAAAATGTCTGAAAATATCGATATAATATAAATATGTTGGATTGGGCGGAATGGAGGATATGATTATGGTGCTAAAAGATTTCATGGATACAGGCAAATTACAGGATTTACAAAATTCCTTTGTGGGGGCGACGGGGCTTGAAGCGGTCGTGGTCGGCGCAGATGGCAAACGGCTGACAGAAGGACCACGCTTTCGGAATGAGGAGGCAGATTCTGTTGATATTATAGTGAATGGAGAGAAACTCGGTGCAGTCGTCATTGCACAGTCTTCAGATAATAAGGCGAGGGATGCAGCGCGATTGCTCAGCACGATGATCAGCCAGACGGCTTCGTTAGCGTATCTGAACAGTATCAATTCTGGAAGATATAGCTCGATTAAGGAGGATATCAAGAAGTCGGGACAACTTGTTCAGACAATCAATGAAAAGACAGGACACTTGAAAGGAATTGCAAAGAAGCAGACCATATTATCCCTCAATGCGACAATAGAAGCAGCAAGAAGCGGTGAAGCAGGTGTTGGGTTCGCAGTCGTTGCAAAAAGTATGCAGGACTTGTCCAATCAGTCCGCTGGGATTTATACAGATATCGAAACCTCCGTTGAGGAGATCACAAATCTGATTAATTCAATCATTGAAGCATTTGAATAATTTATAGGCGCAGGTTTCAAAACCTGCGCCTTTTCATATCGCGTCTAAAATCCTTCTACAGAAAAGCGGACGGCATTTACAGGAACATGAAATTCACTGTGGTAGACCCTTCCTTTGGCGAGGGAGCTGGCATAGAGATGTACCTTGGAGAGCACATTGCCCGCCGCGTCATAGAAATATCCGTAACAACCCCACTTGTTAAATTCATCGTCCTTGTAGGAGGTGCACTGATACTTGATGTTCAGTGTGGCTTTGTAATCATTGAAATCAGCATAGGTAAAATCATAAGGAACAAACTCATAGCTTACCAGCGAGCAGTAATTTTCATGATTTGTGCCGAATTTTGCTGGAATCTGCATAATTAGCGGCGTGGCGCTGACAGTCACATATGCCACCACCTCCGGGTTATCGAGGTGGTAGATGGCAGCAATCGTTGAGCCGCCTGCGCCATATGTCACTTGATAGGCGGCAGCATTCGCGGCATAGGCAACCGGCGTGATGCTTGCGACCGCCGGGTCTGCGACGACACAGGCAAGCCGGGAGGCATCGGCATCCCCCGCAAGGACAGCCGTAAAGGTGACCGATGCGCCCTCAGCAATTACAATACTGTCTGTGGAAAGGATCAGACCATTTCCGACGCTTTCCTTTGCAGAGACGGACATTGCCGGGGAAGCTGTCACAACGGACAGCATCAAGGCTGTCATCAATATAGAGTTTAAGAAGATTTTCAAAAATTTTTTCATGTTATTTCTCCTTTTAAAATAGAATGTGAAGGAACAGATATGTTTATCATATAAAAAAATAGTATAAATAACAAGTGGCTTTATGATAAAAAATAATAAAATGTACCAGAAATAATAAAAGTAAAATAAAAAATGTCAGATATGCTTTTCTTTTGCTGAATTTTTAGTTAAAATGTCATGTGAATATAGTTGACACAAAATGCATTATTGATCAAATGTATTTAGAAAGGGAAGAATATGAAAAACAGACAAAGAAAAATGGCTGTGCTTTTATGTGTGACACTGTCGGCATTGGTTTTCGGCGGCTGTGGGCAAGTCGTGGAGGAGGAGACAGCGGAGGATGTGGCGGTGGTCGAGACGGCCAAGCCCGAAGTCGGAGAATTGAAGCTGAGCGCGAATTTTATCGCTACGATCAATCCTGACGAATCTGTATACGTGATTCCCAAAGCAACCGCAGAGGTGATGGAGGTCAAGGTTGAGGCAGGTGATGTTGTGGAGGAGGGCGATGTTCTGGCAGTGCTCGATGACACGATGGCACAGATTTCCATGAAATCGGCGCAGATTCAGCTTGACAATGCGAAACGTGCCTACAATCTCCAATATGGGGAGGGGGCTACAACGTTGAATGACATGAAGTCAGACAGCACCATCTCACAGGCGGAGGATGGCGTCAACAAATTGCAGGAGAGCATGGTGGATGCCATGGATAACCTTCAAAAAGCAAAGGATAAGTTGAAAGAAAAGGAAGATGAACTGGCAGACCTGAAAATCGAGTATGATTTCAGAGAGGATGTTGATGAGATCAAGGATTACGCAGATACCTTTGACAAGAATACGCCGCAGGGTGCAGCGGATTATGCGGCAGTCATGCAGCGTTATCAGACAGCAGCTACAGAGGTTAAGACAGTGGAGGGTACCATCACACAGTACAAATCGACGATTGATCAGTTAGAGGGCACTATTGAGGAGTTGCAGGACAATATTGACAGCACCTATGATTCCTACAGCCAGGCAGTGACTTCCACGAATATCAGCAATGGAGAACTGCTCGAGGAGCAGAAGAAAACATCGCAGAATGGTATCTCTGCGGCACAGCTCCAGATTGATCAGGTGAAGGAAAATTTGGAAGGATATACAATTAAAGCAACGATATCGGGTGTTATTGAAACAGTGAACCTAAAGGAACATGATTTTGCTACCTCCAGCAGCCCGGCATTTGTCATATCCAATAAAAATACAATGACAGCAACCTACTATGTCAGTGAGGATGTGCGCAATACATTTGCCTTAGGACAAAAGATTACATTGGAAAAAGACAATAAACTTTATGACGGTGAAGTGATAGAGATTGGAAGCGCTCTGGATGCACAGACTGGATTGTTCAAAATCAAGGCAGCTGTGAAGGGGGATACCTCTGGACTATTGTCAGGAACAAAAGCGACTGTTACGACAGACACGTATCACGAGAAGAATGCGGTGATTATACCTTATGATGCGGTATATTATGACGGGTCACAGGCATATGTGTACACCGTCGTGGGTGGAAAAGCCAAGAGGACTGAGGTGGCGACTGGGCTTTATGATATTGAACAGATTGTGATCACAGAGGGACTTACAAAAGAAGATACAATCATTACAACATGGTCTGCCCAGCTTCGTGACGGTGTGGAGATTATCACGCGCGAGAGCAGGGCGGACACTGAAAGTAGTACACAGGAATAGGAGGGCATAAGTGATGAGTTCCTTGACCAAGCTGGCCCTGAGACGGCCTGTTTCGGCACTGTTGATCGTGCTGGCATTGTTTGTGTTTGGCATAGGCTCCGTATTTGGTTTTAAGATGGAGCTGACGCCGGATATGGAGATGCCCATGTTGTTTGTCATGACGATCTATCAGGGCGGAGATCCAACGACTACAGAGGAGCTGGTAACTAAGATTATAGAAGATGCCGGAAAGACACTTTCCGGTGTGGACTCTGTGACAGCACAGACGATGGAAAACATGTCGCTCGTAATGTTTTCCTATGAGTATGGCATAGATACGGACGATGCGTATGCAGATCTCAGAAGTGCGATTGACACAGCATCTTTACAACTGCCAGATGATGCGCAGGACCCTGTCATTATCCAGATGGATATGAATGCGCAAGATATGATGACCTTATCCATTACTTCGACGGGAGATACAGACGTGCTGGCATTTGTGGAGGATGAGCTACAGCCAGAACTGGATCGTCTCTCTGATGTTGCTCAGGTTACGGTATCGGGTGGTGAGCAGGATTATATTCGGATACAGCTTCACCATGACAAGATGCAGCAGTACGGTGTGACTATGGCGAATATCAAGAACTATATCACAACGACAGACTTTACCATCCCAATTGGCAGCGTTGATCAGGGAGCGCAGAGTATCAGTACATCGGCTTCCTCCAAACCGACAAATTTGATGGATCTGCAAAAGATACCAATCATAACGAATCGTGGCACGACGATTTCCCTCTCGGATATCGCCACCGTGTCTATGTCCTCCAAGACAAACAGCAGTATCAGCCGTTTTAACGGACAGGATAGTATCAGCATCGGCATTGCGAAGGTGCAGAGTGAAGGTACTGTCGATGTGTCTAACCATGTAAAGTCGCTGATTAAGCGGGTGGGGGCAAAAAATTCCGCAATTCAGATATCTGTGGCATATGATGCGGCGGACAGCATTAAGTCCTCTCTGAGTTCTGTTGGGCAGACCTTGGTGCTCGGCGTCCTGTTCTCTATGCTTGTATTATTTATTTTCTTTGGGGATTTTAAAGCCAGTCTGATCGTGGGCAGCTCGATGCCGATCTCGCTTTTGGCGACGCTGATTTTCATGAGTTTTGCGGGATTTTCACTGAATGTTGTCACGATGGGGGCACTTGTCATCGCAATCGGTATGATGGTGGACTCCTCGATTGTCGTTCTGGAGAGCTGTTTCCGCCTAAAGGATGAACGGCCGGATTTTAAAGATGCGGCGCTGGCAGGTACGAAAGTAGTCGTTTCCTCTGTATCTGCCTCGACGATAACGACAGTAGTTGTGTATCTTCCTCTTTCTACGATGAAGGGATTGTCAGGACAGCTATTTTCACAGCTTGGATTCACGATTATTTTTGCAATGATGTCCTCCCTGATTGTAGCAATCACGCTCATTCCTATTTTTTTCTGGAAATACAGACCGCGGGAGAAGAAGAACACACTGGCAAACCGCATCGTAGGACATGTCGGAAACGGATACAAGACGCTTCTGAAACATATCATGCTGAAAAAGAAAACAGTCATGATGGTGTCCGTGCTGCTGCTGATACTTTCCTTTGTGCTGGCAAGGCAGCTTGATACAGAGCTGATGTCTGCTACAGGTCTCGACAACATGAGTATTACCATCGAGCAGAGAACTGGCACGAGACTTGAGGTTGTCGATGAAAATATACGGTTTATTGAGCAGATGATCATTGATGATCCAGACTTCGACGGCTGTAATCTAACGATCAGTGGTTCCTCTGCAACGATCACGGCATATCCGTCTGACACCTGTACAAAGAGTGTCAACCAGCTTGTAGATGAATACAATAAGAAGCTCATGGATGTAACGAACATGAGTATTATTGTATCGGCGTCGGGCAGCGGCATGACATCCATGATGAGTGTCATGGCGAGTACGGAAGTTGACATGAGCGGTGACAATATTGAGGACTTGAAAGAAGCGGCGAGAAAGGTTGAATCCATCATGATTAACACGCCGGGCGTTATTAAAACCTCGAGCAATCTCACCTCTGATGCGACACAGGTCAAAATACAGATTGATCCTTTGAAATGTATGAATGTAGGGCTTACAGCAGTACAAGTGGCAAGTGAGATGTACAATGCCAGCAGTGGTGTGGAAGTCATGGATATGACAATTGGCACAGAAGAGTATTCTGTGCAGATGGAATATCCTGACGACAGTTATGTGGATATGAATCAGCTTCTTCATCTGGAGATTGCCACACCCACGGGAGGCATGATCACTGTGGGAGATGTCGCAAAGGCTGTCTATTCGGATGTTCCGAACACCCTTGTGCGCGAGGATGGCAAATATCAGGTTGCTATCATGGCTTATACGACAGAAGCTGCAAAATTTACAGTGCAGCAGGCGATCATCGCGGCTGTGGACGCTGCCGAAAAAAATGGGGAGTTCCCAGCGGGCGTAGGACAGACACAAAGCATGATGAATGAGATGATTATGGAGGAGTTCACAGCGATCGGAAAGGCGATCATCACAGCGATATTCTTGATTTTCCTTGTCATGGCAATGCAGTTTGAGTCACCAATCTTTTCTTTGATGGTTATGCTCAGTATTCCGTTTAGTCTGATAGGGGCCTTCTTCCTCCTGTTCATATCAGGCTCGACACTGAATATGACTTCGTTGATGGGTGTGCTCATGCTGGTGGGAATCGTGGTAAATAATGGTATTCTATATGTCGATACAACGAACCGGCTAAAGGAGACAATGTCGTTAAATGAAGCGTTGATGGAGAGCGGCAGACTGCGTCTAAGGCCAATTCTTATGACGACGCTGACAACAATTTTGTCTATGCTGCCAATGATTTTTACCGACAATGAAAATGCGGCAATGATGAAAGGAATGTCTTTGATCATCATTGGCGGACTGATCACCTCCACGCTGTTGATTCTGCTGCTGCTGCCAAGCTTTTATCTGTTGATGAGCAAGCAGGGTAGAAAAGAAGCAAAGGAGAGAAGGCGCCAGAAGCGTATGATGCGGCGGGCGGCAAAAGATAAATAATAATTAAAGCGTGTTTGAGAGTTTCCCAGACACGCTTTTTTGTGCGTTTTTCAAATCGGATTGCTAGTGTGCCAGCATATCTTCAATAAAGATGCCGTAGCCTTTTGTGCTGTCCTGTACAAGTACGTGGGTGACGGCGCCAACAAACCTTCCGTTTTGTATGATGGGTGCTCCGCTCATTCCCTGTACTATGCCCCCTGTCAGAGACAGGAGTTCAGGGTCGGTAACTTCCAGGGATATCTGACGGTTTACAGCATCCTTTCCCGGTGTCAGCTTTGTCAGCTCTATAGCATAGTACTTTGCTTCGCCATTGATTGTACATAAAATTTGTGCCGGACCTGTAGACACTTCCTGCTTTAAGGCAATGGGCAGCGGTGGACTGTTCATCGTGTATTCATTTAGAAGATCTGCGTTTGCCATGCCATAGATGCCCTGGACTGTATTGTCCACAATCACACCGGAGACTTGATCTGGTTTGTATTCGATCACGCCAGTGAGCTCACCTGGATTGCCCCGTTCACCGCGCTTGACTGCCACGATTTCTGTGTGATATAAAAGTCCGCTGCCAAGTTTCAATAACTCTCCGGTATCCATGTCATTAATGCCATGACCCAGCGCGCCAAAACGATTTTGACCATCGATGTAGGTCATAGTGCCAATGCCCTGTGCACTGTCCCGCAGCCATGCGCCCATTTTATAAACATTGTTTTCGTCTGTTTCCGGCTTAATCTTTACCTGAATCAGTTCATCTTTTCTGGAAACCTGAAAGATGATTTCCTCTCCATTTCCATTTTCTACATAGGTTCGAATCTGCTTCTTGTCATTGATCGCCACGCCGTCCATCGCTGTCAGATAATCCCCTGATTGAAGCTTATACTCGGAGGGCGCGTGCTTGTCGCCGCCAGCGCCCTCGAAGCTGCCAGTGTCAACCACCAGCACCCCCTGCGTTTTGACATAGATACCGATCGGACGTCCTACTGGCGTCAGCATCGTGTTCTCAATGACCTGTATGTCCACATCTTTGAGCGGCACCAGACCAAATAGCTTTAGCCGCATTTGATAAGAGCTTGTTGTTTGGCCGGCTACAATCGTCAGCGGCTGGTTGAGAGCCAGCACAGTGTCGGAGTCTGTGCTCAGAATCCCGGATGCTGGAACGCCCAGATTGATTTCTTCGCATGTCCCTGCCTTAATACTAATCGTACTAGGGACACTGCTCTGATAATACGCATAGGTTGCCCAGCAGAACAGTCCGATTGCAAACCCTAGAAAAACATATAAAAATAAAAGATATCGCTGTCTGATTTTCTCTGATTTCATCCATTCACTACCTTACTTTGCGCTATTGTACGAATGTAGTATATGGATTTTTTTATAAAATAAACGTGTATGTTTTTTCCTGTAATTTTTATTTTTTGTGATCGTTTTGTTTTGACTTTATTTTTATGCCCAGGATGCACTTGTTAATTGGCAGTGGCTTTTGTATAATGGGGATATGTGAGAATAAAGCAGGATGAGAATGATTCAAGCAACATCGTTGCGTGATTGAGAAAACGATAAGGGAGGAGCACAAAAATGGATAAAAAAAATTTCAGTAAACCATTAGATTTAAAACAGGTGACTGTCACGGACGCGTTCTGGCACAGGGAACAGGAGCTTGTGCGCAGGGAGGTGATTCCGTATCAGTGGGAGGCGCTGAATGACCGAATCCCTGATGCGGCGCCAAGCTACTGTATGCACAATTTCAGAGCGGCAGGGCGCATGATGCAAATGAAGCGTGAGAAGGGTGGGGCCTATGTGCCGCCTGCCTATACATTTCGGGGATTTGAGGCGCTTCCTGACGACCCACAAAATCCAGAACCCGATAAATTTTATGGCTTTGTATTTCAGGACAGTGATTTTAGCAAGTGGATCGAGGCAGTGGGATACTCTCTTACGCAGCATCCAGATGAACAGCTTGAGCAGACTGCGGACGAAGCGATTGATATTGTGTGTGCGGCACAGCTCGAGAATGGATACTTGGATACATACTATATTATCAATGGTATGGACAGGGCATTTACCAATCTCAAAGACCATCATGAGCTGTATTGTCTGGGACATCTGATCGAGGGCGCTGTCGCGTACTATCAAGCTACTGGTAAGGATAAACTCTTGAATGCAGCGCGTCGGTATGCCGATTATGTGGACACTTATTTCGGCCTACAGGAGGCGCAATGTAAAGGATATCCCGGTCATGAGATTGCTGAAATGGCGCTGGTTCGGCTCTATGAGGTGACAGGTGACAACAGATATTTGAAGCTCAGCCAGTTTTTCCTGAATCAGCGAGGGACAAAGCCGTATTACTTTGATGCGGAAGAACAGAGACGTGCAGTGCTTGAAGGCAGGGAGAATCAACTGCCAAAATTCGATGCGCATGAGGAGCGGTATGACTACTATCAGGCGCACAAACCTGTCCGTGAACAGGACGAGGCAGTGGGACATGCGGTCCGGGCGGTCTATCTGTATTCGGGCATGGCGGATGTGGCGCGCCTGACGGCGGATGATACGATGTATGCGGCTTGCAGGCGGCTCTGGGACAACATCGTCAGAGAAAAGCTCTATGTGACTGGCGGAATCGGCGGAACGAGTCACGGCGAGTCATTCTCATTTCCGTTCGACTTGCCAAACGACACGATTTACTCCGAGACCTGCGCGGCGATTGGGCTGGCATTCTTCGCGCGGCGGATGCTTGAAATCAAGGCAGAAAGCCGTTATGCCGATGTCTGTGAGCTGGCGCTGTACAATACGGTGCTGAGTGGTATGGCGCTGGATGGCAAGAGCTTCTTCTATGTGAATCCTTTGGAGGTCGTGCCGGAGGCATGTCACAAGGACATCAGGAAGAGCCATGTAAAGCCTGTTCGTCAAAAGTGGTTTGGCTGTGCCTGCTGCCCGCCAAATATCGCACGCATTGTCAGCTCCGTCGCATCCTATGCCTATACGGAATGCGCGGACACACTTTGGTTTCATTTGTATATAGGCAGTGTACTGACAAAAACGGTTGACGGGCAGGAGCTTCATCTGCAAGTGGAGACAAAGATGCCGTGGGATGGCCATGTGTCTGTCAAGATGCAGGCGCAGGAGACAGTTTCATGTACTTTGGCAATGCGCATTCCCGGGTGGAGTGGCAGCGGAAGCGCCAAAGTGGTCTGCGGCGGGAGAACGACGGAAATCACATGGGGAACATGCGGTGAAATGCTTCAGGTCTCACCGGGCGGCTTAGCGAATGTGTCTGTGCGAGATGGATATCTGTATTTGCCTGGAGCGTGGCAGGAGGGCGATTGTATCTCAGTGAATTTTGGAATGGAAGTGCGCATGGTATCGGCAGATGAGCGGGTGCGCGAGGATATCGGAAAGGTAGCGTTCACAAGAGGACCTATTGTGTACTGTATGGAGGAGGCAGACAATGGGAGAGACTTGCATCTGTGCAAAGCAGATGCTGAGCGGATTGGTGCAGGTTGTCAGAATATAGCTGTGGAAGAGACAGACGAGTTAGGGCATTGGATGGCTGTCTTAAAGATTCCCGGAAAAAGGCAGGTGACGCGGCAGCCAGAGAGCGGGACATTATACAGGGATTATGTGCCTGTGCGCTATGAGGAAGTGACCTTGAGGTTGATTCCATACTATACATGGTGTAACCGCGGTGAAGGTGAAATGAGTGTGTGGATACGGTGTGATTAAATCGATATGCCGCAATTTACGGAATTTAAAAAGAGTGTCAATGAATTTTGACACTCTTTTAGCATTGTGTGCTAGTTCTTTTACAGAATTAAACTTGCATATCGATGAGGGATACACCAATTTTTTCCGGTTGGAGAGTATCATTGATAATATCCTTACAGTATGCGGACACATCTTTTCGAAAATCTGCATTGTCACCAAACAGCGCATTGTAGGCAGTTTTGAAATCACTGGTGGTCATATCAATGGTGTCATCAAAAGTCATCGACTTTGTATCACCGTCAAAAATCAGTCCAACTTTTGCAAGTGTATCCTTGTTCTCGAGACATAACTTGTAATAGTTGTCAACCGAGTCACTCTTGTCAGACTGAACATGAAAGATATTCATAGTTGAATCAGCAAAGTAATCCAGCGTGTCTAGGATGGAATCTTTAATTTCTGAATAGTTTCCAGCCTGAACAAAGGGGTTGTATTTATTCAGGGCTGATTCTGATACAGATGCCAAAGTTGCGCAGGAAGCAAGTACGAGATCTTTTTCATTGTACTGCGTAGTGCTGCTTATCTTGCGCTCTACAATATCATAAAGAGCATCTCCGGCAGTCTCGTCCAGCTTGCGCATGATCTTATCGGCCTTGCCAAGAAAGGAATCATAACCAGTTAAGACAGATTCAATGTTCTTATCCTTGGCATCTTCAAAGGTTTTGCTGTCCAAGGTATATTTTCCATATACTTGTTCAACACCAATTTTTCTCAATTCTTTCTTGTGGTCAGTGAACAGTTTATCGAGCTTTGCGAGCTGGTTCTGTACATCTTTGTCTGTGACGGACTCGGAGCTTTCCTTCATATCATTGTAAGACTTCAAAAAGTCTGTCAGGTGTTTTTCGAGCATATCCTTTGAGGTGCCGCCCGAGGAGTATCGTTTTAATTTTTTCAGACTTTTCTTTAATGATTCAGACTTATCATTCAGATTTCCAATGTTCGTATCGGTTTCTGTTATTTTCTTGGTACGGGATGTTGTGTAAGAAAAATTGTTTTGTGATATTTTGTGAATCAGTTGTGTAGGTGTATATTGAAGTGTCATAAAAATCCCTCCTAAATCAGTATATAAATATTATCGGCAGATTCGTCTCAAAGTTATAGGGGGACAACGTGTATTTTGTCATTTTCAGATCACTTTATGATGGTGTGGAGAACACAGATACCCGCAGGTGGTTCATGGGAAATACATTCTATTGGGGAAATTGCCGAAACACTTTACAGTGGAAATAATACAAGCAATCGTGTAGCGCAAGTATTATTAGATCAAAGCCAGCTTGCAGTTTTAGCCAAGTATGGTACAGTTCGTCTTTGCGTCTATGATAGAGAAGGGAACGTTTACGACAGGAATTTAGTGTATTTTCAAGAAGAACTGGGGACAGCAAACAAATTTATCGTAACATTTCAAATGCAGGGATATGGGACGCAGATTGCGCCAGTCATTATAAAGAACGGTGAACAGTTGACCAAGCCAGAAGAGCTAGTCGAGAATGGTTACACGTTTGCTGGCTGGTATCGCGAGAAAGAATGTGTGACGCGGTTTTGATAAAGAAGGAAATTTGATAAGGAGTATTGACGCAGTGCAAGGGCAAGGATATACTATTAATATCCAAATTGCCCTTGCACTGTTTTAGGAGGTACAACATGAAAAAAATATATAGACAATTGTTGAATTTGTTTTTGGTGACAGCCATCATTGTTGGCGGTGGAATATTCATTAATTCTATGATGACGCAGGCTTCCGTGTCGAAGACAGAAGATGAGAAAGCAGGTATAATGGAGGTGCATTTCATCGATGTCGGACAGGGAGATTCGACGCTGATCACATGCGAAGGGCAGTCCATGTTGATCGACACAGGCGAAGCTGTAGAGGGAACGGCAATTCAGAATTATCTTCAAAAACAGAAAATCAAAAAGCTTGATTATCTGGTTCTGACACATCCAGACTCAGACCATATCGGCGGGGCACCAGTCATTATCACGAAATTTAATATTGACAAAGTGTTTGTATCTAATTTTGAAAAAGATAATAAGACATATCAGAAGTTGATACAGGCGCTTGACAACAAGCATCTGAAAAAGACAACACCGAAGGTAGGTGCCAAGTATTCTCTGGGAACAGCAGAAATTACAATCCTGGCGCCAAACGATACCTATACAAATCCCAATGATGCATCGATTGCACTCTTGATTCAGAACGGTAAGAATCGTTTTCTGTTTACAGGTGATGCGGAGGAAGATGCCGAACAGGACATTTTGCAAAATGGTCTGGATGTTTCCGCAGATGTATACAAGGCAGGCCATCATGGCAGCAAGACTGCTACTTCCGAGGAATTTTTCGAGGCTGTCAGCCCGACGAGCGCTGTCATTAGCTGCGGCGAAGACAATTCCTATGGGCATCCACATGCACAGACACTCAACACATTTCGGATGAATGGCGTAAAGGTCTACAGGACAGATGAAGAGGGTACGATCATAGCGACCTCTGACGGGGACAAGATAACCTTTAACGTTCCTGAATCAGATACATGGCAGGCTGGGGAGCCGAATGGAAATGGATCTGTATGGAAAGCGCCGAGTCAGAAATCTGACACGAAGAAATCTTCAACGGCAAAAGAGGAATCAGGTCAGGATGAAATATCGTATGTGTTGAATACGAAATCCAAAAAGTTTCATAAACCTACTTGTAATGCGTTGCCGGCATCAAACCGAGAGGATTCGACCGAGAGCAGGGCAACAATCATTGAACAGGGTTATGAGCCCTGTCAAAGATGCAATCCATAAGAAAATGAAAAAGGAAAGGAGAAAATACAATGTTTTCAATCAAAGTAGTAAAGGCAAATGGTGAGACAAAATTTGTGGGGCGAGGTGAGGAGGAGGTAACGCTGGTGGCGACCTCTGCTTACGAGGAAGGCGACAGGATTGTGCTCGAGTATTTTGGTGAACCGCAGTATTTTGTATTTCAGGCAGATGACGCAATGGGGGCTGCACTGATCTATGTGAAAGGCAATGTGGATATTATCGTACCGTTTGGCGAGGCGAGACGCGGGTATTCACCGAAGGCTTTTGCAGGCAATTGTCATTATATCTATGCAAGGTATGCAACGAAGGAGGAGATAGGAGCCTATCGGAATCAAGCGCTCAATGTGTACGACAGCCATGAGAATCTCAATTCTTTTCCACATGCGTCTGCAAATGTAGAGACCAGAAATGAGGCAGTCTTTGCTGCTAGAAATGCTATAGATGGTGTCAAAGCAAACAGTTCTCACGGCGAATGGCCCTATGCTTCGTGGGGAATTAACCGTGACCCGGATGCCTGCTTGAAACTAGATTTTGGACGTGAGATTGAGACGGACAAGGTGGTTGTATATCTGAGGGCTGATTTCCCGCATGATAACTGGTGGAGAGAGGTCACGCTTGCTTTTTCAGACGGCAGTTCAGTGACGGCAAGTCTGAAAAAACTTGCAACTGGCCAAGAGATTACTTTTGAGAAGAGAGTGGTCAACTGGGTAGAGTTTAAGAATTTAATTAAAGCGGAAACACAATCTCCATTTCCTGCGCTGACACAGTTGGAAGTGTACGGCACAGTAGTAGAGTAAACTGTATGGTTAATATGTGGAGGAGAGTTGGGATATGAATATTACAATCACGGGAAATCTCGGAAGTGGTAAGTCCAGTGTGGCAAAAATACTG
Organism: uncultured Lachnospiraceae bacterium; assembly: GCA_910586405.1. Classification (GTDB taxonomy): domain Bacteria; phylum Bacillota; class Clostridia; order Lachnospirales; family Lachnospiraceae; genus COE1. The sequence goes on along the minus strand of CAJUII010000015.1, from coordinate 15,490 downwards.
AAAGAAAAGGGTTATGAATATTCATCAACAGGGAATATCTTTAGACAGCTTGCTATGGAAAAAGGGTTTTCTGTTGAAGAATTTAATAAACAGGTCAATGAGGCGGCGAGCCGTGGTGATCATTCTGTGGACAAGATGATAGACGATACCACGACTAGGATTGGTGAGGAGCAGGACCATGTCGTGTTTGACTCGCGCCTTGCCTGGCATTTTGCACCAAAGAGTTTCAAAGTATTTATCATTACAGATCTTGACGAGGCGAGCCGCAGAGTGTTCAATGACAGTCTTCGTGCCAATTCAGAGTCTTATGAGTCGCAGCCTGCGTGCCGAAAGGCACTGATCAACAGACAGAAGCTTGAGACAGTGCGGTATAAGGAGATTTATGACATTGATTACTATGACATGAGCAATTATAATCTGGTAATAGAGAGCACGAGTGCCGCGCCGGCTGAGATAGCGCAGGAAATATTAGATAAAATGAATGCATTCCAGAATGGAGACTTTGATAAAATGATGGAGCTGAATCCATCGTCGATCAAAGTACCAAGTCAGGATACTGTTGAAAAAGGGACAGGTGGTATAGAGGTAATTGAAAAAGGTGGCGTCTTCACACTCCGCTCAGGGAAAGACAGACTTGATGCGGCAGTGGCGCAGGGAGCAAAATTTGTAGCTGTCAAGGTAGCTGGTTCTGAGTCGGGCGGAGAGGACAGCTTTATGAACTTCTCAAACATGAGCAGGTAGGCAGATGCATCAATTATTGATTGTCGAGGATGACAAGGAATTGAATCTGGGGCTGTGCAAGGCATTACAGACACAGAGTTGCACAGTGTACTCCTGTCTGAATGACGCTGAGGCACGGGGGCAATTATGTACAAAGAGCGTATGGATATCTCACTAATAGCAAGGAGCGCGGGAATACAAGAAGGAAGTGTTCAGCAGATTCTACTTAATCATGGCATTTTGATGAATCATTAAATTTCAAAAATAGTAAAGAAATTATTAGGAGCGTTGGAAAATGATTTGATATTCATTTTCTAACGCTCCTTTTATGCATACGGGCACCCCAAGGAAGCATGTCAGCAAAAGCTGACGGGTGCCCGGCGCGGGAGTGAAGGTCATTCCCCTGCTCGATTGCATACAGGTGTACATTACATGTAAAGGAGAGAAAGTTTGGCAACTCCATTTCGCAGCCTTGATCATAGAAGCTGGAAGGCATGATATATAATTGGCACAAAGGATATAGGCTTTCTTGAGAAAAATATAGATATTTAGTATATTGGTTTTGCTTGTTTTATGTAGTTCTAGTACAAACGTGACAAAAAAATATCCAAATAAGAGCGAAAAAACACAAAAATTGCCAACAAAGATAAAATACAACAGATAGATTTTCACCAAAATGCACGCTAAAATGATAACATAAGTATATTTCTCATTAATTAAAATTGTGTCAGGTGGCAGGTTTTGATGGAAAGGTGGAGATAGCGTATGAGAAAATTTCAACCAAAGAAAAAGTACCGCAAACAATTTATGTCAGTACTTTTGTCAGCAGCTTTGGTCATGCAGAATGGAGTTCCGGTTCTGGCGGAAAATGAAAGTCAGCTAGGGGCGGAGGACGAGACAGAGGAAGCTACGGTGGAAAAAGCCGCAGCAGAAGATTCTAACAGTGAGGAATCCGCAGAGGATCATTCAGAAGAGAAGAGCTCAACCGAAGAGAGTTCAGCGGAGGAGAAGAGTTCGACAGAAGAGCGTTCTGATGAGGAGAACAGCACCACAGAAGAAAGTTCGACGAAGGAGAGTTCCAGCGAGGAGAACAGTTCGGCAGAAGAAAGCTCCAGCGATGAAAAGAGTTCGGCAGAAGAAAGCTCCAGCGAAGAGAAGATTTCGACAGAAGAGAGCTCTAGCGAGGAGAACAGCTCTGTCGAAGAAAGCTCAACCGAGGAGACTACAGAGACTGAATCAAGTACCGAGGAGAGCTCAACCGAGGAAACTACCGAGGAGGAAGAGGAGAAAAATCTTGCTGAGAGTACGAATGCTGAAGGTGGGAATGTTCTTAAGAATGGTAGTTTTGAGAGTACAACAACCGCGACTGGAAAATACTGGAAGAACGATATAGTGCCTACAGATTATAATGGTATCTGGAGAGCGACGCCAGGCACAGGTGGAATGTCCTTTGCGATAGAAGATAGTGCTGAAGCGAAAGATGGAGGAAAAGTGTTCCACATCTCTTCTACAGACAATACAGCAAGATGGGATTTGGCACAGCCTAGTATAGCCATAGATGGAACAAAAGAGTATGAATGTACTTTCTGGGTAAAAACAGAAAATGTAACTGGTACTGGTATGTATATGGTGCTAAAGAGAATGGTGCCAGGTGATGGAACAAAGGAGACGATAAGTAGCGATAAGTTTACAGAGTCTACAGATGGATGGGTTCAATATCGTTTTACAACAGAGACACTTCCCCTTGAGGCAGGGAATACATTACAGCTTGATATTTTTGGGGAATATATGACCGGCGACGTATGGGTAGATGACATCCGCATCACACCCATCGATAACGGCACAAGTGAAGGTGAAACCATCACGCTCAATAAAACCACTCTGACACTGACTCCAGAGAAGACGCATCAATTAAAAGTAACAGGTGCAGATGGTGAGGAAATAACATGGGCAAGCAGTGATGAAATGATCGCGACAGTAGATAATACTGGTTTGATAACAGCTGTAGCCATCGGAGAAACAGAGATCACCGCGACCGTCAAAGGAAAAACCCTAACCTGTAAAGTTATTGTAAAAGCGCCTGTAGAAGGCGAGACTGTGATTTTCTCCGATGACTTTGAGGGAGAACTGGGAACTTCCAGGACAGTGCTACACGCATTTCCATAACTGCAAAGCTGGAAAACTTTGATTATACCAAAGAATATAAACTTCGTATGTGGGTTAAAACCAAGGATGTCACAGGCACAGGATTTTATGCCAGATCACAGGTTTATTCAGATTCCGATAAGAAATATGTGAATCTCGGTGATGGGCATAAATTAAAAGGTACAAATGACTGGACCTTGTATGAATTATCTTATCCAGATGCTTCGAAACTGGCATCAGGTCAAAAATCCGGTAAGGCGACCATCGAAGTGTTTGCGGAGAAGATGACCGGCGAGATCTGGATTGACAATGTGGAATTCGTAGAAGTCTGGAGTTTAGCACTGGACAAAAAAGATATGATTCTGGATATCGGAGAGACCGATACGATCACCGCATCGGGGATGCCCACGGGCAAGACGGTTACATGGTCAAGTGCTGATGAGACAATCGCTACAGTGGACAAAGATGGCAAAGTAACCGCAGTAGCACCTGGTGTCGTGGAAATCACAGCTTCTGTGGACGCAGATCACAAGGCAATATGTACGGTTGTGGTAAAGGATCCAGAGGCAGAAGTACAGTTCCAGGGAATGCGCGACAGATGGACAGAGCGTCTCACAGGCAATTCTATGTTGAAGGGCGATGCGACATCTGATGAATATAAGAAGATTCTTGCTGCTAACGAGGAGAGTGCAGAGAAGGCAAGAGAAAAATTGGTCAAGGGTTCGGATACCGAGTTATTTAATGATCTGAATCTGACAATGGACTTGTATAAAGCTGGCAGTACGAGCACAACGGCTACTGATAGTGAAGCGTACACAACGGCTGTTTCCCGCATACAGAGCATGGCTGTCGTATATGCATCTGAGGGTAGCCAATATTATCAGGATGAAACATTAAAAGAAGATATTCTCTATGCAGTGCAGTGGTATTATGACAATGTCTGGAATGAAGAGCTGGACAACAAGGCGATGTTTGGCAACTGGTATCACTGGTGGATCAGCCTGCCGCAGGGCGTTTCTAGTATCGTAATTCTGATGCATGATGAGATGCCGGAAGAATTAATTCAGAGTGAGGCAAAGGTACTGAAGCACTTTAATGAAGATCCTAAGACCGTATATAAAGTAAAAGGTGCGGCAGGACCTATGGAAATGACCGGTGCAAATCTGGCGGACACAAGTCTGGCTTCCCAACTGCGCGGCGCTGCTTGCAGTGACCCGCTGGCAGTTGTGAACGGAACAAAGTATTTTGACGAGTTTATCAGCGTTGTGGAGAAGGGCAAAGAAGGTATTCTCAGCGATGGTTCCTTTATTCAGCATACCAATCTGGCATATACAGGCGGCTATGGCTCTACACTCTTAAATAATGCAGAGAAGCTGGTTTATGTCAGCGCAGGCACCGACTGGGAAGTCGCGAGTGAGAAGCTTGACGTGCTATGGAACTTTATCTGGGACGGCATCCGTCCACTGTATGCAGATGGTGCAATGTTCGACATGGTCGGGGGACGTGGTATAGCCCGTCCTACAGCAAGCGATTTAAAGACTGGTCGAGTGATTCTGGAAGCTGTTGCACTGCTCTCAAACAGCGCACCCGAAGCGTGGCGCGGCAAGCTGCAAAGTTTTGTGAAATATCAGGCACAGGCAGGCATCGATGCAATGGGCAAAGAGACTTATTTCACAGGCAGAAGCGGCGCAGCGATCAGCGCAATTCAGGGTATTTTATATGACAGCAGTATTGAAGCCGTTGACAATGCAGGGTATGCGAAAGTATTCGGCGGTATGGATAAGGCAGTATCGCACAATCCAGATTTCAGCCTGGGTATCAGTTATTCTTCAGCCCGCACAGGACGTTTTGAGTTTGGTAACGAGGAGAATAAACAGGGCTGGCATCAGGGAGACGGCGCTACGTATATTTATAACGGTGATCCGAACCAGTATTCAGATAATTATTGGAACACTGTGGACAGTCAGCGCCTGGCTGGTATCACGACGGATCATAGTACTTGGGGTTTGACAAACTGGGGCAACTATCCTGGTAATGCCAACCTGAACGGCGGTTCATCGGTAGGACAGTTTGCAACTGTGACCATGAACTTTAAGAACTATAAGAATGCAACGAATCCAAATCTTGCGGCGCGCAAGTCATGGTTCGTATTTGACAATGAAGTCGTGGCTCTTGGTATGGGCATCTCAGGCATCGACACCAGCAAAACGACAGAGACAATTGTTGAAAATAAGAAGATCAACGGCGCTAACAAGCTCATCATCGACGGCGCAGAGCAGAGTACGGCAATAAATAACCAGAAAAATTCGCTGTCGAACGTAAGCTGGGCATGGCTGGAGGGCAATACATCCAAAGATTCGATGGGATATTATTTCCCAGAAGGCAGCAAGCTTGATGTGCTCAGAGAGAGCCGTGAAGGCAGCTGGGCGGACATTAACGGTTCAGCGGGAATGGATGCGTCTAAAATTACACGCAATTATCTGAGTCTTGCAGTACCGCATGGTGAGAACGCCAACAACAAATTGGATTCCTTCAAGAAGGAAAGCTACAGCTATGTACTCCTTCCGAGCATGAACAGTGAGGAAGTGAAGGCGTATGCTGAGAATCCTGATATTCAGGTATTGTGCAATTCTACGTTTGTGCAGGCAGTTGCGGACCACAAGGCAAATGTAGCAGGGTACATATTCTGGGGTGATATCACGACACCGCTCCGCATCGGTGAGGTGGAAGGTACAGTTGGTTCTATCACAACAGCAAAGGATCCTCAGACACATACGATGAAAGTCGGTATCTCGGATGTTCATCAAAACAAAGACAGCCTGACCTTCCGCATCTACGGCAATAACCTGAGCATGGCAGAAGGAAACGACAAAGTAAAGGCAGAATTTGACAAGTATGGTGTTAAGCTGACAGTTGATACAAAGGACGCAATGGGTGCAACGATTGAGGTGACATTGCATTATGAAGATCTGCCTCAGGAACAGCTCGATAAATTGGCATCAATGCGTGAGACATATGCGAACGGCTTGACAGGAAACGATATGACCGACAAGACGGATGCAGAGTACTTGACTTATATGAAGAAGTATGAGGACGCTGCAACGGCAGCCCTAGAACAGCTCAATATGGATGCTGGAAAGGGAACCAAACTCTTCAATGATATAGAATTGCTGGATTGGGAAAACAAGGGATCTGCAAATGGAGATGGCAGTGCCACACTGACAACGACGACAACGCGCATCAAGGATATGGTAATGGCTTATAAGTCTGAGGGAACGAAATACTACAATGATCCCGAAGTGAAAAAGGCAATCGATGTCTGCCTGGCGTACCTCAAGAGTGGATTCCCGAATATCTTGAATTATCATGACAGAGTATTTGCAAACTGGTGGGATTGGTCGATCGGTGTGCCAAAAGACCTGACGGTTATAGGAATTTTGCTCTATGATGACTTGGACGAAAGCTATCGCAGAGAACTCTACAATATGATTCAAATCTTAGTGCCGGATGTCAACTATTACTGGGGACTCAGTTCGAACGGCAGAGCTGCTAGATTCGCGGCAACAGGTGCGAACGGTAGTGAGATGGCGATGAATACTGTACTAAACGGTATGATCGGCAATGATCCGGTAAGCTTATGAAGTGATATCACAACAGGACGCTATGCGATGGATGCCATTGTAAGACTGGCGGCAAATGCTCCAGCACAGTACAAGAAGGCACTGGATACATTTGTTAAGACACAGGCAGCGTTGGGCGTAGCATATGACCCTACAAGCTATTATGGCGGTATGAAGTCGCTGTCATCATTGGTGCTTGTCAAGAATTATTTGAACGATGATTCGATTCCATTGGATACGGCAAACTACACGAAGATTTACGGTTCTATGGACAAAGCAGTGACACATGGAGATGACTATGCACTGGGATTTAGTATGTTCTCTAGCCGCATGGGTGGTGTGGAGAGTATCAATAATGAGAACCTTAAGGGATGGAATACTTCCGATGGTGCACTGACGCTCTACAATGGCGATCAAGGACAGTTTGGCGAAGGCTTCTGGGCGACGATAGATCACACTCGTCTGCCAGGTATTACGACGAATCATGAGACAATATCGATGCCAAGCAACAATATTAAGACCAATGACCGTGACTGGGTAGGCGGTTCTGCACTGAATGTAGAAAACTACGCGTCTGTCGGTATGGACTTTAAGTCTACGATCTCTGATCTGGAAGCTAAGAAGTCATGGTTTGTATTCGGTGATCAGATTGTTGCATTAGGAGCAGGCATCGCGACGACAGCAGGAGATTATGCAGAGACGATCGTTGAAAACAGAAAGATTGGCAATGACAATAAATTGTTGGTGAACGGCAGCGAGGCGGTTGCATCGAACGGTACAGAGCAGAAGGCTGCAAATTGGGCATGGCTTTCACAGAATGCGAAGGGTTCTGCTATCGGGTACTATTTCCCGGAGGAGACACAGGTAACATTGAAGCGTGAGACACGCACTGGCAGATGGACTGAGGTCAATTCAAACCTGAAACCAGGAGATGCCGATGAAGTGACCAAAGATTATATCAGCATTGCTATGGAGCATGGTACTGCACCTACAGATGCATCTTACGGGTATGTATTGCTTCCGGGTAAGACGAGCGAGGAGATGGCATCTTATGCAGAGAGCAACGGTATCGAAGTGCTCTCCAACACAAAGCAGCTTCAGGCAGCAGCAGATACAGTATCAGGCGTGTCAGGTTACAACTTCTGGGCAGCAGGAGAAAGTGTAGTGCCAGAACAGAATGGTATTGCGAAGCTGACAAGTGATGCTCCTGTGTCCGTGACAATGTTTAATGACGACAGCAAGAAGATTCACCTTGCGATCTCAGATCCGACGCAGAAGAGCGGCACAGTCACACTTCGCTTAGAGGGCGCAGTGTGAAAGTGGACGCAGCAGACTTAAAATACCTTGCAAACGGTAAGTATAAAGCAAAGGTTACAGTATATGATAACGGCGCAAAATTGTCTACAAAAGAGTACACAGTAGGAAGCATTGAAGATATCAAGGTGGATGCTGGTACGAAATGCGGTACAGCTACGATTACCGTTGAGGGCAATAAGAATTATACAGGCACCTGCAAGGCAGAGATTCAGATTAGAGAGACGTTGATTTCTTCAGCTAAAGTTAAGGTCAAAGGAACATATTACTATGACAACGGCGCAGAAGTTTGTCCGTCTGATCAGATGTTGGTGGTAACTGTCGGCAGCGGAAAGAACAAAACGACTTTGCGGGCAGGAACAGATTTTGTCATCGAAGGCTACAGTGACAATACGAAGACCGGAAAAGCCACAATGACAATTCGAGGCGTTGGAAAGTACGGCGGAACCAAGACTGTTAAATACAGAATCCTTCCAAAATGGATGCAGAGACGCTAAAGCTTTCAAAAATGTAACAATTTCACATTTCCCTGAAAGAAT
>CAJUII010000015.1:0-7052 GCA_910586405.1 uncultured Lachnospiraceae bacterium | reverse complement strand
GAAAGAATTATATGAGATAATCAGTATGCAGCAGAGGGCAGTGCCCTCTGCCCGCATACTGATTTTTTTGTGGAGGAGAAGAAAACAATGCATATTTTACAGGTGAAGGATTTGAAAAAGGTTTATGGTTCTGGCGAGAATGCGGTCCATGCACTTGATGGTGTGAATCTTACCGTGGAAAAAGGGGAGTTTGTCGCGATTGTCGGGACGAGCGGCAGTGGGAAATCCACTTTGCTGCACATGCTGGGGGGATTGGACTCTCCGACAAGCGGGACGGTGATCGTAGATAATAAGGAAATATTTATTGGATTTATATTTCAGGCATACAACTTGGTGCCGGTGCTGAATGTTTACGAGAATATCGTGCTGCCAGTGGAGCTTGACGGCGCTCGGATTGACAGTAAGTTCCTGCAACAGATTGTGGGCACATTAGGGCTGGATGGATGTCTCAATGCGCTGCCAAACCAGCTCTCCGGCGGTCAGCAGCAGCGGGTGGCAATCGCGCGTGCACTGGTGGCAGCGCCAGCGATTATACTGGCGGACGATCCAGTATCAACATTGAATCGCAGATGAAGCAGGTGGATACAGACCTTGGCTATACATGGGAAAGCAGAGGAGCGGAAAACAGCGCGCAGATTGGCGTGAATTGGGCATATTTGAGTGCACAGGTCACATCGAGGATGGACCCAGCGATGCTCTAGTCAGTCGTAGCATTTATACTGCTGACAGACTTTGCAGGCTATCTAATTATCTACAATATTTTCCAGATATCCGTGGCAGGTGACATACACTTTTATGGACTGCTCAAGACAATCGGGACGACGCCAAGACAGATTAAGCGAATCATACGATACCAGGCGTTAGTTTTGTGCATCGTAGGTATTCCAGTCGAAATCCTTCTGGGATATGGTTTAAGCGTTGGTTTGATGCCTATTGTACTGCGAGGCTCCACCATCAACAGGGAATCTATGACAATTAGCAGCTCGCCGATTATTTTTATTGGCTCTGCCCTATTTGCTCTGTTGATGGTGCTCATATCCTGCGCCAGACCGGGAAGGCTCGCATCCAGAGTTTCACCTGTTGAGGCTGTAAAATATACCAATGTGAATCATATCAAAAAAAGAGAACGCGCGGTGCGTGGCGCCAAAGTATATCAGATGGCTTTTACCAACCTAGGACGCAGCAAGAGAAAGACAGTGCTTGTCATTGTATCTTCGCTATCATCGTTCCGATACATACATTTTGAAAGTACGATCAGGGAGATTAAGGCAAACACAGATGCGGCACTTGAAGGGTGCGGATATATCAGAACAAATAGAGCGGCATATATGGGAATGGAGGAGGAAGTGATTCGCCGCCGGTATAAGGGGCATTTAGAGGATGCGTATGTGGATATAGAAATTGATTCTATGGAGAAAAGAATTTGCGGTGCTGCAGTCCATTGGCATGACGAACCGGCAGCTGCGGCGGATGCTGATCTACGAAGGTATGTTCTGTGCGCTTGGCGCAATCGCGGTGGCGCTTGCCCTTGCACTGGGAATCGGTCCGCTGATCGGACATTCCATGAACAAAATTTTCTTTTTCTATCAATATCAGTTCTCCATCATGCCAGTGCTGGCTGTGGTTCCAAGCTTTGTACTGCTGGGCTGCCTGATTCCGGCAGTGTTGTATGGACAGAGCAGCAGGCAAAGCATAGTGGAGCGGCTGAGAGATTATTTTTGAGCGGATCTGTAGATGATCTCTATAAGAAAAACAGCCTGTAAGGCTGTTTTTCTTATAGGTTATTATTTTGAGAATTATTTTGTGATTTCCATAAATGCATAATCCTTTAGCACTCTGTTCCAAATCTTGTATGCACGGCTGTTTTCATGCACATATTTATCAGAACTGTACTCCGGGCGAATCGCATTGTCTGCGCCCATCAAGTGCTCAGCGATATTGATAAATCCCCAACCATTTAAAGTACATGCATTTTGCAGCAAAATATTTGCGGTCTGGATGTTTTTATTGTTCAGCCGTCCATTGTTTACATCGGACATGACACATGGAATAGAGATCACATACACCTGTAGTCCCGGCGTCTTTGTCATGATTCGTGCAATGAGTGTCTGCAAGTCAGCGACAAACTGCTCCGGTGTACTGCTGGTCAGATCATTCATGCCGTAACAGATGAATAGTTTGTTTACATTTGGCATCTGAGATACAGAGTCTTCTATATACTGAACTTTTCCATTGTATTTCGGCATGATATCAGCGTGTACAGTGAGTGCATTTCTGGATATGGCTGCTTTGGCGGAGCTGCTTACTCTTGCCAAAAAGTATGTGGAATCAGAAGCGATGGAATCAGAATGGGTCTGACAGTATTCCTTGAAGCCCACGGTGAGCGAGTCTCCCACGAATACAGAATTAGCGAAGAATGCGTTCTCAGAAACCATTCCGCTCGAAACAATTTCATTAAACTGCTGTTCATCAATATTTCCATTGGTATAACTGTCCACAAGATAATAATTTAATCGCGCGGTGAGACTGTCCGAAAGATTTTCGTTGGGCAGCGCAGCGCCGGTAATTGGCTGTATGACCGAAAATGCAGGCATATATGCCATTTCTTCCGCATATACTGTTGAAGGGGTCAGAATCAGCATACAAATAAAAAGTGCAATTACCGAATTGGTATATTTTTTCATGGCTTGAGAGCTCCTTTCATATAATAAAGCACCTATAAAATAATAAATAGCTTTGATTGATAGTTACTTAACATAAAAAGCAATGTTTGTAAAAGTATTTATAAAAAGTTTCATTAACATGTAGAAAGCTAAGCCTTAGAATATTATAAATGCAGATTGCAATAATTTCAATACTTATTTATAAATTATTTCATAAATTATAAAACAAAGTGTATGTTGTAACAAAGAATATTAGATATTATTAAATTTATTATCCAAAGATTAAAAATATGTTACTAAATTATTAATAAAATGCTAGAATATGTATAGGAAGGAGAAGTGTGGTTGAAAATATTTTTTTGTAAAAAGTGCAGAGTGATTGAGTATTCAAATGGAAAATGCCCAAAATGCGGCAGTTTCGAGACAGATGAGGCGAGTTTGGAGTTTCTATTATTTGGTAAGATAAAAAGAGATACGACAAAAATATCAGAAAACATTGACTATTGTGCAAAATGGATATAAAATTGTAGATAGGTGTATTGTGCAAAAGGCAGCACAATAGTAACAGACTTAAGATTAATGTTTTATATGGAAGGGGTGCCTAAATGGCTGAGGAATTCAATTTAGACGGAATGGTGGACATATATATTTATGAGAATGGCCAGCTTTTGGAAAATCTGGAGGAGATTGTACTTGAGACGAAGGACGATGACGCGTTCGACGAGAACAGCATCAATGAAATCTTTCGAATCATGCATACGATCAAAGGCTCTTCGGGAGTCATGATGTTTGATAACATTATGAAGGTGTCTCACAAACTGGAAGACATATTTTACTATCTGAGGGAAAATGTCGGCATAAAAGAGCCGCATATGGAGCTCACGGATATTGTTTTTCAGGTATTGGACTTTATCAATGGAGAGATGGAGAAGATAAAAGAGGGGAATGACCCGGATGGTGACAACTCTCAATTGATTGAGATGATGGAAAAGTTCCTTGTTCGATTAAAAGGTGTGATTGACGAAACAGAAGCACCGGAACCGCCCAAACCGAAAGCAGAGGCATCTGCCTCTTCAGGAATGGATCTGGGACCCAACCAGTTTTATATTGCACCGCAGGCATCGGGCGATGCGAAATGTTTCCGTATCAAGATTACATATCATGAAGATACACAGATGAGTAACCTGCGTGCTTACTCTGCGACATATGCCTTAAAAGAGTTTACAGAAGATGTGCATTATACACCAGAGGATATTCTAACAGATGAAACCTCATCGGAGACGATCCTGGCAGATGGTTTCCAGATGCTTGTCCGCGGTGATTTTACGGAGGAAAAGCTGCATGAGCTGCTTGACACGACTTCCGAGATCAGGGATTTACTGATTTCTGAATGTTCAAATGCTGAATTTGAGAGGGGCTTCTCTGGAGAGCCTATTCAGGAGGAGAGCATCGCGGCACCAGAGGCGAGCCAAGAGGCGCAAAAGAAAGAAGAACCGCAGCCTGGTGACTATGTCATTCAGAAGGAAGCCGGCAAGGCAAAGCAGATTACGAAGAAAAAGAAAAAAGAGACCAAACAGGCGTTTATGAGCGTCAGCATTGACAAGATGAATATGCTTATGGATTTGATGGGAGAGATGGTTATCGCAGAGTCAGTGGTTCTACAGAATCCTGATTTACAGGTACCAAACCTTGATCTGTCAAACTTCCAGAAAGCCGCATCCCAGTTGTCAAAGATCACGACAGAGATGCAGGAGCTAATCATGTCGATGCGAATGATGCCACTGACCAACACGTTCCAGAAAATGAACAGGACCGTGTTTGATATGTCGAGAAAGCTCGGGAAAAATATTGAGTTTGAGATGATCGGCGACACGACTGAAGTGGATAAGAACATCATTGAAAATATATCCGACCCGTTGATGCATTTGGTTCGAAATTCCGTTGACCACGGGGTAGAGATGCCTGAGGAAAGAGCTTCTGCTGGAAAGACAGAGCCGGCGAGAGTGACCCTTGAGGCAAAGAATGAGGGCGGAAAAGTATGGATTTCTGTGCGCGATAACGGAAAAGGACTCAACAGGAGCAAGCTCTATAAGAAAGCGTGGGAGAACGGCATTCTTCCTGACAACCGTGTTGAGAGTGATTACACAGACAAGGAAATTTTCCAGTTTATCACATTTCCTGGATTTTCGACAAAGGAAAAAGTCACAGAGTTTTCAGGCCGCGGCGTAGGTATGGACGTGGTAGTCAAGAATATTCAAAAGATCGGCGGTGTGCTGGATATCGAGTCCATCGAGGGTGAAGGCACGACGATGACGATGAAGATTCCACTGACGATGGCAATTATAGATGGTATCGTTATGCGCAATGGCAATACCAAATTTGTCATGGAGACAGGGGCGATCAAGCAATTTATCCGCGTGACAGATGACCAGTTGATTCATGAGCCGAACGGTGAGGAGTATGTCATGATACGCGGTGAATGCTATCCGATTCTCAGACTCAGCCAGAAATATAATTTGGATGATGCCGTTACAGATGTGGAAGATGGCGTGATGCTGCTTCTCGAATATGAAGGAAATACATTGTGTGTACTGATCGATGAGTTGATTGGAACACAAGAAATCGTTGTAAAACCAATACCGCCTTATGTCAAAAAGGTTCATGGCATATCCGGCTGTACACAGCTTGGCGATGGCAGTATTGCACTGATACTTGATGTGAGCGGGCTGATGCAGGATTAATGGAGGTTGACTACATGGATGCAGAGCAGAAGAAAATGTTGGAGGAAAAGGGATTTGACGTGGACGGAACGATGAAGCGTTTTCTGAATAATGAAGCCTTATATCTGAAATGTCTCAGGAAATTCCTGGATGATCCAAGTTATGACAAGATAAAAGAAGCCTATTCCAATGGGAACTGCAAGGAAGCCTTCGAGGGAGCACATACAATGAAGGGGTTTGTATCCAATCTTGGAATCAATGAAATGTACCATGTACTGATTCCAATGGTGGAGAAGCTTCGAGTACAGGACATGAATGTTGATATGGAGATGAAACAGCTCGAAACATTGTATCAAGATACCTATAATATCATACAAGAGCTTTAGGTTCTGCCAATAAACATTGGCGAAAGGCAGGGAGTACCAGATGGCAGATAAGTCAGAGTGGGTTGTGGATGGGTTCCAATTTGGAACCCAACAGGACGCAGAGCTTGCTCAGAATGAGAAAGTGCGCATAGAACGGCTTGAGGAAAAACTGGATTACGAAAATAACGAGATGGTTCATGCCGTATATAAAAAGGCTGTCAATAACCGCGTATTTAGAACTCCTGTGGGATACGATTTCCTCAAAAGGCTGCAACGGATACTGCATGATAAAACACAGGAGGATGTTGCCAACATACCTGTGTATGGCGTGTACAGTATGCGTGAAAGTGCAAATCCGACAATTGAGAGAATACAGGCAAGCCGTAAACCGGTAAAAGAAAAGCCCAAACAGGAATTTTTTAGCAGAAAAACATCAATAATAGTCAATATCGGACTGCTGGTTTTGGTGATTGTCATGTTTGTGATGGCAACTACAGGTTCCAATCCCACAGTAATCAATTATGAGAAAGCATTGCAAGATCGCTATGCTGAATGGGAACAGCAGTTGTCCGACAGAGAGCGGGCAATCAGAGAAAAAGAAAAAGAACTATTGCTTGCGGAGTAAAAGGTTAGGTATGGTTTTGTATGAATAAGCTGAAAATACTTGTAGTGGATGACGAGAGCAGAATGCGCAAGCTTGTCAAAGATTTTCTTGTGAAACAAAATTATGAAGTGTTAGAAGCGGAGAATGGCAGTCAGGCGCTGGATTTATTCTTCGAACAGCAGGATATTGCGCTGATTATACTTGACGTGATGATGCCCAAGATGGATGGCTGGCAAGTGTGCAGAGAGATCAGAAATTATTCTAAAGTTCCAATCATCATGCTGACGGCACGCACAGATGAGCGCGATGAGCTTCAGGGCTTTCAGATGGGCGTAGATGAATATATCGCAAAGCCTTTCAGCCCGAAAATTTTGGTGGCACGGGTAGAAGCGATTCTGCGCAGGACCAATCAGCTCTCAGAAAATGAAGTTCTTGAATGTGGCGGTATATCGATAGATAAAGCTGCTCATGTCGTCACGATCGACGGTGAGAGTGTTGATCTGAGCTTTAAAGAATTTGAACTGCTGACGTATTTTATGGAAAATAAAGGAATTGCCTTGTCCAGAGAGAAGATTCTCAACAGTGTATGGAATTATGATTATTTCGGTGACGCGCGGACAATCGATACACATGTGAAGAAACTGAGAAGCAAGATGGGAGACAAGGGCGATTTGATCAAAACAGTTTGGGGAATGGGCTA
>CAJUII010000014.1:47713-51852 GCA_910586405.1 uncultured Lachnospiraceae bacterium | reverse complement strand
ACTGGTTTCAGATTATCATTCCACCCATTCCACAAAATAGAAATACGGTAATAGCACATCAATTTTAATATAATATTGACATACTTATTTTTCATTTCATGGCGCTTTTCGCTGTTAAGCGTCACCCCGAAAGTGACTGTCGTGCCAATCAAGACCCTGCCACGAAGCGAAAAAAAGACAAAGCGCGTGACAGACTATCGTGAAACCTAAAACCCAGCCGCTTTGGCGGCTGGGTTTCTCTACATGATTCCTGTATTATTTTCCATACTGCGATACATTGCTGCTGTCCACGCGCTCAAAGTCTACCCAGACATACTTTCCGTCCTCTGAGCTTCCTTCAAGCTCTTTCACATCTCCATTTCCGGCAAGCTGTACTGCGGCATCTACAGCAGTATGCCCCTGACCGCTGCCCGACTGGTACACGGTAAATGCCATATCTCCGTTGCGGATTGCCTCGCAGCCGTCCGCTGTGGCGTCCACGCCGAGTATTGGTATTGAGATACCGTTCTTTTTGCAGGCATCCACCACGCCAAGCGCCATGGCGTCATTGTTGCAGACAACACAATCCACAGCACTGCCTGTCCGCAAAAACAGCTCAAACAGCTTTTGTGCCTGCGCCGTATCCCAGTTCGCCGTATCCTCGAATACATAGTGAATCTGTTTCCCACTCTGCTCCAGCGCTCTCTTCACACCATTTGTCCTGCCCTTGGTGGCAGAGTGATTGGAAGGGCCTTTGAGCAGCGCCACATTGATCTCCTGACTGCCCGCAAGCTTTCCAAGTACATATTCCGCCTGAAATTCTCCGGCAACCTGCTCACTGGATCCGACAAACACATACTTTCCAGATTGCAGATACTTTTCATCAGGACAGCTATTGACAAACACAATCGGAATATCCTCCGCACACATCTTTAACTGAACAACCGTGTCCACAGATACCACGCTGCAAATGATCACATCATATTTCTCTGCGGCTGCTCTTTTAATCTGCTCGACCTGCCTCTCAATCGAGCCTTCCGCATCCTCCATCACGAACTGCGCCCCAACCTGTGCTGCCCTTTCCGCCGCAGCGTCCACAAGCGTCCCGCGAAACGTGTCCATCTTATTCAGGGAAAAGAAAATACGTATATTGCCGTTTCCGCCGCCTGTGCGCTGTGCGCAGCCTGATACCGCAGCGATCAGCATGACAACGATAACGCACAGGGAAACATATCTTTTCATACTTTTCATCATTGTCATACCTCCTCTTTGATCTTAAATCTGGCAACCTGTTCATACAGTTCCTCTGCTGATGATGTCAGCTCATTTGCACTTGTGGAGACACTTTTACTATTGCCAGTGATATTGTCCACCTGACGCACCATCGACTCGGAAGTCGCGAGAATTTCCTCTGAGCTGGCAGCCTGTTCCTCTGAAATTGCTGCGACATTCGTCGCAACCTCATCGACTTTCTCCACTTTCTGAATCATCTCGCGCACCAGCATACTCACTTGGTCAATATTATTAAAGATCGCATCGAACGTCCTTAGCGTATCCTCCACCAGATTGCTGCTGTGGTCAATATTTTTCACACTTTCATCGGTCTGCTTCACAGTGTCTCCCACCAGATTGTTGATCTGGCTGATAAGCCCCTCAATATTATGTACCGCCTCGGCACTGGTATTGGCAAGCTGTCCGATTTCTGTCGCCACAACGGCAAAGCCTCGTCCTGCATCACCTGCGCGCGCCGCCTCAATCGAGGCATTCAGGGATAGCAGCGAGGTCTGATCTGCTATATTCCCAATGATTTCTGTAATGTTGGTAATCTCCACAGACGCCTTCCCCACTTCGTCAATCGACTGCTGGAGTTTCTGCATGGAGACATGGATCGTCTCCATCGCGCTGCTGACGCGCTGCAAATCGTCTTTTCCCTGACGGGAAACCGTGACAGTCTCCTGCATCTTGCCGCCGACCTGATCCCCGTCGTCCTTTGTGTCAGACACTACCATGGCAAGCGTCGTCGCGTGTTCTGCAATCTCGCCAACCGAGAGTGATAACTGCTCTACGGTCGTATTGAGCTCTCTCATAGACTGCCCCTGATGCTTGGTCGCGTCATACATTTCTCTGGATATGGTATCGCTGTTTGCCGCCTGCGTACTCAGCTTGTCCGACACGCCGTGAATCGACGCGATCATCTGCCGCATGGTCTGTATAAACTGCTCTACAAAGCCGCCCATCACGCCAATCTCATCATTGCTGCCCGTTTTGACCTGCACCGTAAAATCGCCGTTGGTCATTGCTGTGATAATCTTGATGAGCTCTTTCACCGGACGAATTACCATGTGTACCACACGCTCTACCAGCACAGTCAGCAAAAGAATGGACAGCAGACCGATCACCAGCATCATATTGCGGACACTGTCAATATCTGAATAGATAATCTTTGTGGGGATGTAGGATACCAGCACCCAGTCTGTCCCATTGATCTGCGAAAATGCAGTCATATTGTCGTCGATCTCTGCCATGTCAAAGTCCCACTGCTCAACCTTCTGCCAGATATCCCGCATAAAAGCATCCTTTGAGCTGCCAAGGTTCGTTGAGATCAGCGCATTGTCTTGATGTGCAAGGATTGTCCCGTCGGTGCTGCTCACCAAAAATGCCTGTGCCTGCTCC
Source organism: uncultured Lachnospiraceae bacterium (assembly GCA_910586405.1). GTDB lineage: Bacteria > Bacillota > Clostridia > Lachnospirales > Lachnospiraceae > COE1. The sequence continues at coordinate 49,200 of CAJUII010000014.1, read as the reverse complement.
ATCTCAATATAGCTGTTCACAATGATGCTGATGCGTTCGAGCGTAAGATCGGCAGAAATTACCTTAATTGTGCCAGACTGATCATCTAAAATTCCAGATGCGCTGATCACCTTGTTGCCCGCGGCGTTGGTATATGCATTGGTCAGTCCCATATTCCACCGGGTAAGTCCTTCCTTGTACCACACCGACTGCGTGGGATCTGTTTCCTGTTTCTCCGATGCAGATGCCGCCATCAGCTTTCCATTGGCATCGGCAATATAGAGTCCCTCTGGATAATTATCATGAAATCCATAGTAACTGTCCAAGATCGCCTGTAGCTGCTGCTCACTGGGTTTCGTCTGTTCGATTGCCTGTTTGACAGCGCCAAAAGCCGACAAATTCTCATTCAGCCAAGCCTCAATCTGGTTTGTCTGGTTGTCAATCGAGGAGGTGAGCAGATTTTCCGAATACTCTTTGATAATATCCTTTGAAATAAAATATAAAATCCCCACCAGCAGTATCATAATTACAATCACCACTGGCAGTATGATACCTAGCAGCTTTACCTTTATAGAAACAATTTTCCTTTGTCGTTCTTCTCTCATCTTCCGCCGCCTTTCCTACGCAGAATCCTCCTTGCGCTACTCTCTGCCGTCCCAACAGTACGTGCATAGCTTACAGTGATCAAGTCCTGTCGCGTCCAACATATCATCCAGCCGATTGAAACGAAGAGAAGTAAAATTCAGCTCCTTTCGAATCTCTTCAACCATTCGTTCGTACTTCTCAGACTCCGGGTCTGCATACTCATCCAAAATCTCCTTTGTCACGTTCCCGTTTTCCAGCCGCTCAATCACCCGTCTGGTAATCAAATCCATCTCCGATGAGGAGCGTGAAAAGTTCAGATACTTACAACCATACAGCAAAGGCGGACAGGCAGGTCTGATATGCACTTCTTTCGCACCGCTCTGATACAAAAATTCCGTCGTCTCTCTCATCTGTGTTCCCCTGACAATAGAATCATCAATCAAAAGCAGCCTCTTGTCCTTAATCAGATCATCGACTGCGAGCAGCTTCATCTTGGCAATGAGATTGCGCTTGCTCTGTATCGTCGGCATAAAAGAGCGGGGCCATGTCGGTGTGTACTTAATAAAGGGTCTGGAGAACGGAATCCCGGACTCATTGGCATATCCCACTGCATGTGCAATGCCGGAATCCGGCACACCTGCGACAATATCCGGCTGCACATTGTCACGCTTTGCCATCTTTTCCCCACAGCGATACCGCATCTGCTCGACATTGACACCCTCATAAGAGCTTGCTGGATAGCCATAATAAACCCACAAAAATGTGCAGATTTTCATATCCTTCTGGGGATTGACCAGCGTGACACAATTTTTCTCTGTCATCACAACAACTTCCCCAGGTCCCAGCTCTTTGTAATCAGTGTATCCCAGATTCTTGTATGCAAAGTTTTCAAAAGAGGCGCAGAAGCCATCATCTTTCCTGCC
>CAJUII010000014.1:30417-47613 GCA_910586405.1 uncultured Lachnospiraceae bacterium | reverse complement strand
AATTCGTCCGTATTGTTGATCTTCCCCACCGTAGTCAGCGCGTACGTACCATGGTGTGAGCGGATGATCAGCGGCTGCGGCTCATAGTCCGAGATACAGCCAATGCCATAATTTCCATGCATCTCATTGACATCCTTGTCAAACTTGGTTCGAAACGGCGCATTTTCAATATTATGAATTGCCCTGTTAAAACCATCCTTTCCATGAACTGCCATACCACCGCGCCTAGTTCCCAGATGCGAGTGATAGTCAATCCCAAAAAATAGATCAAATACACAATCCTGCTGTGATGTTACTCCAAAAAAGCCACCCATTTCAGTTCCCTTTCTTATTATACATTCTATTTTGTAATCCCTATATCTCTATTAAGCCAAAATACAAGTCCGATGTCAACAGAAAATTTCCTTTATACAGCACGTATTTTTCCCTTCAAAAAGCTCTTGTTCGCATACATCGCACTGTCTGCCGCCATAATCGCCTCCTCTATTTTTTCCTTTGTGATCGTATCGCAAACGCTGAATCCATTGGCAATCTGTATCTCATAAGTGCGCCCCTTCAACCGGTTTGCCTCCTTGATCAATCGCTGGAACTCCATCAATCCCTGCTCATATTTTTCCTGAAGAGATATTCCGGTCATCAGCACACAGAACTCATCGCCCCCAATTCGGTATGATTTCCCGTTTTTGCCAAAACTATCAGCTATGATCTTCGACGCAGCAGTAATCAGCTCGTCCCCCTTCTCATGTCCTTGATTGTCATTCACTTTTTTGAGATTATTGACATCCAAGAAAACAATCCCAAGCTGTGAGATTCCTGCCTCCCCGCTCGCATACGCCTCTATCTGCTCTAAGTAGGCTGTTCTGTTGCCAAGTCCTGTCAGCCCGTCAGAGTAGGCAAGACTGCTGATGATGTCAAATTTCAGCCCATTCTCAAGCAGCCTGTAGGTTTCAAGCTGGCTGCTGACAGCAAGGCAGATGACAAAGATCAGCATCCCAACCCTGAGATACTCCGCCCTGTCCATATGATCCGCCTTCGAATAGCGCAGCATCTCAAACAATGCGGAGAGCCACAACGAACACAACCCCGATAACTGTATCACATAATTTAAAATAGGCTGGCGCTTACAAATCATATCCCGAAGCTTTGCCCCCACCCAGATCAATAACATGATACAGCTTACTACCAGTGTCAGCATCGCACCCGCCAGCACATCATGCAGATCCATTATGCCTGTAAACTGTAACACTACCGATGCCAGTATGTATACCGCATTCACATAACAGAACGCCCTCATAATCCAGTTCTTAAAAATGCGGTACTCACAATCCAGATACAACAGAAGCGGCATACTGTCCACAATCATGATCATATTGTCAACCATCTGTAATATGCGCATATCTGATACGAAAAACTGCATCACATTCGTCTCGATCAGACTCCATATGCCAATCAATGTTGAATAGAGTCCCAGCCAAATCATGCCGTGGTTTTTCCGCGTCTGGTTATAGGCAGGCATCAGGTCGATCGCAATCAGAACCAGTCCTATAATGACCATCAGCAAGCTGACTGTGATACCAAAAAGCTTCTCCCGGCAAAGTGTGAGGATGATATCCGTCTTGTCCCCAAAAAGGGTAAAATCCACGGTGACTGCATTGGTGTCATACACCATATACACCTGCATCTCCACAAGCGCACCCGAATCCTGCATATGAAACTTTGCAATATTCCACAGATTCCCCGGCGAACGGTTATAAAATCTCGACGTATACACATCTGTCTCATAGATCACGCTGTCATTTATTAAAATTTTAGTATAGACATCCTTTGTGCGGTACACAAGGCTCGCATCCCCATCCAACTCCGGCAAGCGCTGATAGACGGACACCATGCCAGTCTGTTCATCCATATGCCTGCCAAGTGAACCTAAGTCTATTGGCTCTGTTCCCTCCCTGTCCAGCGTCCAGCGTCCAGCCGTCGCTAATATTCGTATAGCCCGCGGCCTCCTGCTCTTCATATTGCCGGGTAATGTGTACTGCAATCACAATGCCAAGCATCCCAAGCAGTCCCAGCACATACATCAAAACGATGATCTTTTTGGCCAAGTCTTCAGATTTCTTCATATTCCCCACCTCGATTATCCTTAACCTGATACTTCTATTATATTTCCTCACGACAGATACCACAAGTAAAAGTTTGTGAAATCAAAAAATAGAGCAGGGGATAGCTTTCCGCTGCTCTTATACATGTTCCCATAGCTTTGGGAACCCACATGCATATCATAACTCCTATGATCCATGCACGCTCAGGATCTTCTCTGTATATAATAACTATAATCCGGCATTTCCTCACCGTATGTTCTCAACTGCTGCTCATATGCCTTGTCATACTTGCCATAAAAAAATATCTCCAACAGTGCCCTAAAATCAGGAAACATCCGCTCCCCAGTCACATTCCCTTTGGCATCAATATATCCTGCTCCTTTCCAGTCAAATACCGTCTCCTCAAAACGGCAGATCTGCCAGGTATTGATCTGCTCCTGCTGCACATCAATCTGATTGAGATTCATACATAATGGACCATCCCAGTCTCCAATCGGCACAAAATTTTTTATCTTTTCGAACCGCTGATTCATCAATCCTTTGTTTGTGCTGATCCTGCGGAAACTCTCCATAAACGCATACAAATTTCCGAGAGGCTCCTTCGCCGGCAGCGAGATCAGCTCTATCCAGCATAATCCTTTCTCGCTCCCTGGTAGATCATGCCCCCTATCATCCAGCGGCACAGGCGCGCAGATCACAGAGAAATCATAACAATACGCTTTTAGATACGTTCTGAAAAGTGATGGAAGTCTGACATCAAACCTCTGCTCAAACGCATCGATATCTCCGTCTGTCACTGTGCTGGTCGTCAGCATTGACGGACTTGCAACTCCTCTCTCTATCAACGCCTCAAATGCCTTCTCAATAAAATTTTCTTCTGCCCGTATCATCATCTTACCTCTTAGTACTCTTCCGAAAAAATGAGCCAGATTTCTCTTTTCTCATATCTCTGCGGTCATAATCATTCAGGTAAAATATATCATACCTCGAAGCACTTTTGTCAAAAACGGCGAAATCCATCTATAAAATGGCGAAATTCGTATTCAAAACTCCTTTTCTATGGAGACATACATCAAAATACGGACAACAAAGACCTGCCCCTCATCGTGTACTTCCATGCTTCCATTATATTTTTGTACAATCCTCTTTACATTTTTCATCCCCAGCCCATGAACCTGCTGCCCATCTGTGCTGTTTTCTTCCTTCGTGGACAGATAACGCTCCCCAGACCGAATCAGCGTGCCACTGTAACTATTCTTGATAGAAATCAAAAGCACTCCACGCTGATAACCGATTTTGATATCCAGCGACTGTTCCTCTGTTTGCGCCGCAGCGCGTATGGCATTGTCCATCAAATTTCCAAGTATAATATTCCAATCAAACGCCTGCATATGCAGTTCACGTGGTACACAGATTCTGCATCGGACATGCGCAAGCTCTCTCTTTGCCTGCTCCAGCTTTAGATTCATCAGACTATCAACATCTGCATTCCCACTGCTGACATATTCTTTTTCATTTGTCATCTCCTGCTGCATCGTCCGAACATACGCTGCAATCTCCTGCGTCCTGTTCCCCTCAGCCATCAACAGAATTTGACTGAGATGGTTTTTCAAGTCATGCCGCAGCCCCCTCACGCGTTCCTCCGATTTCATCACCACGTTAAGCTGATTGGAGTAGCTCTCCAACTGCTGTTCAACCATCGCGCGCTCTTTCAGCTTAATATATGCCCCGACCAACTCGTCACAAATATAAAACACAATCAGATTCAAACAGATCATCCCCGCGCTGACCACTGCCCCGAGCCCTGCATCCACGGTGTCATATGAAATCAGCACTATCGCGATGATCACACTGATCACCGGCAGAAATAACAGCAGATCCCAATGCTTTAGCGCTGTGTCCTCCTTGATATTCCGAATACAGAACTTCTCCATGATGCGCTCGCACAAATACATAAACAAGAAAATAGCATAATACATCGCAGTGTCATATGCACCGTCCACACTGCCATCATACAACAAATACACTGCCAGCGTCTCACACAGCAGATACATGCCTTGCACGAGAAAGGCGGCAAGCAGCTTTTTGCCCTGCTTCCCATGATAGAGCTGCGCCAGCAGATAGAGTAAAATAATATTCGTTATATATTGACCTGGCAGCCGCTCCAGCAGGCAGACTGCCGCCAAATACAGCATGTATGCCGTCAAGTCTCGGAGTATTGACGCCTGTGCTCTGTCAAAAAAACAATACATAAACCGATATATAATGTACATCACTGCAACATGAAACACGATCATCTCAAACATCCTGCCCCCATGCATAATCCATAATACGCTTTCTGACCTGCTTTCTGTAGGGCTGACTGATATTCAGTTGAACGCCCCCTCTCATTCTAACCGTCTCGTAACTGCATTCGTACATATGATCCATGTTGATAATATAAGACTGATGAATCTGAATAAAATTCTTAGGCAGACGCTCCGTCAAATCCTTGATTTTCCCTGTAAACGATATCATAGAATCCACAGTGACGATATTGACCTTCTTATTCTCACTATAAAAATAGACAATATTTTTATAAGAAAGCTTGCAGTTATATCCATTCGCCCTGTACTCAAACAGCGCATTGCTCCGTTTGTACAGGCGCAGCGCCTCCTCAATCGTCTCATGAACATCCTGATCGCTGACTGGCTTGACAAGGAAATCGATCGGATGAATCTTAAAAAGCTCCATCGCGTAACTGCTCTTTGCAGATATATAAGCGATACTGATGTCCTGATTGGCAAGCTCTGTTCGAATCAGCCTGCCAATCTGTATCCCATCCATAGACACCAGTTCAATGTCCAAAAAAAGCAGGTCAATCGGTCTGTGATTCCTCAAATCCTGATACAGTGCCTCCCCGGTATTCCAAATTGAAACGTCAATCCCAATATTCATCTGTCTGTCATATGCATAGACCATATCCGCAAGCTGGATACAGACCTCCCTCTCATCATCGCACACTCCTATATGGTACATTTCTACTCTTGCCTTTCGTCCAATGCCTCACCCGGCTGTTCACAAGATAACGCAATCTTTTTCGTATCGACACACACCACAGGCCGGATACCTACACCCTCCGCACCGGCTTCCATATCACGCAGCAGCGCCGATGTGTACCCATTGCTGACATAATAACAATTGCTCGACATGTCAGGGACAGGATCGCGCAGCCACCAGTAATACACTTCAATGCCAAAATCAAGAGAGAACATCTTATACCACTTTGCCTGATCCTGTTCAGCTGCCTGCGGTGTTGGTTTCGTTCGGATACTGACATCTGCCTCCATCATCCACGACAGCTCCTCCTCTGAGAGCAGATACACCAAATCCGTGCTCTCCACCTGTCCGCCATCACGTGCATTTCCGTTCGTCACATGCTTCGTCGGCAGAATTGACGCCCGCTCCTTGGCGGTAAAGCCTGTGAGGAATCCCGGCTCGCTTGCATATCCGTTCTTTTTCGCGCACATTGCACTCGCAACAGGCCCGATGCCATCATAGACAACATTCTCTCTGTCAGAGTTTAGCCATGCTCGGAGATCTGACTTTGCCCAACAGCTGTCTCCCCGCACATACGCTTGTAAATCCAAATCATGGTCCGCCTCTGTCTCATGGACACTCCAATAGCTATTTCCATCATCATCGTAGTTAAAGCTGCCGCTGTCCGCCGCGCTGAATGCTTTCATGGTCAGAATGTACTCCGCTATCAAAACTGCCGCGCCATCCTCCTCGACCTGAATGACGCGCCATTCTATCGGCTCATCCAGATAGGTTCCAAACCAAACGCTGTCGCCAAGCTTTGGCAGCACAGCTTTATCTGTCTGCATCCCTGTGCCCCGCTCATGAAAATACATGATGATACAGATCGCCACCACAGTAATAACCTCGATCACTTCAAGCGCTCTCTTTCTTTGATCTGTTGTCCGCATTAAACTTTTGTCTATGTTTTTTTCACTTTTCTCTTTACTGTAATGTAGTATGCGCATTTTAAACCTCAGTTCATAAATATTCTAATGAATATTTTACTATTACCAAGGCAGTTTGCGCAATAGAATCTTTATAAATACTTTTAAGATTTTAAGGTCCTTGTGGCATTTAACACCGCGATGATCATCACTCCGACATCTGCAAAGATAGCCCACCACATATTGACAAATCCCACTGCCCCCAGACCAAGACAGGAAAATTTCACTACAAGCGCAAATACAATATTCTGATGCACGATCCGAAGTGTCTTTCTGGAAATGTTCATTGCCGTCGCAATCTTGATCGGATCATCATCCATCAACACAATGTCAGCCGCTTCAATCGCCGCGTCTGAGCCAAGCGCCCCCATCGCAATCCCAAGATCCGCCCTCGAGAGCACCGGCGCGTCGTTGATGCCGTCTCCCACAAAGGCAAGTCGTTCCCTGTCGCTCTTTGCTGCCAACAGATGCTCCACTTCCGCAACTTTATCTGCCGGAAGCAGCTCACTCTTCACCACATCCACGCCAATCTCTGCGGCGACTGCTTCCGCGACGTTTCTTGCGTCGCCGGTGAGCATAATCACCTGTTTGATACCCGCCGCTTTGAGACCTGCAATTGCCGCCTTTGCAGTGGGCTTTACGAGATCTGAGATCAGGATATAACCTGCATACTTTCCATCAATTGCCACATGAACTTCTGTTCCCGTCTTTTGAGGCAGCATATACGAGATCTTTAATTTCTCCATAAACTTGACATTTCCTGCCGAAACATTTCTGCCATCGACAACTGCTGACACACCATGACCGCTGATTTCCTCCACATTCGTCACTCTGGACGCATCAATCTGTCTTCCTGTCTTCTTGTGATATGCTTCCTTTAGGCTTCTGCTGATCGGATGGTTCGAATAGCTCTCAGCATACGCCGCCATCTCCAGAAGCTCCTCCTCGGCAATGCCTTCTGCTGACTCAAGATGCGTCACTTCAAAGACTCCTTTTGTCAATGTCCCTGTCTTGTCACACACTACATATTTTGTCTCTGAGAGCGCCTCCAGATAGTTGGCTCCTTTCACGAGCACGCCCTTGGAGGATGCCCCGCCGATACCGCCAAAGAAACTGAGCGGTATAGAGATGACCAACGCACACGGACAGCTGATTACCAAGGTTGTAAGTGCGCGAATCACCCACTGTGACCATTCTGCCGGATTGCCCAAAAGGAGATTTACCAAAGGCGGAAGAACTGCGAGTGCGAGCGCGCCAATACACACTGCCGGTGTATAGTACTTTGCGAAACGGGTGATAAAGTTCTCTGATTTTGACTTTTTCATGCTGGAATTTTCGACCAAATCCAGTATTTTTGACACAGTGGATTCCCCAAACTCCCTCGTCGTCTCAATATAGAGCAGCCCTGACAAGTTTACGCATCCGCTGATAACCTCATCTCCCTTATATACCTCCCTAGGAAGGCTTTCACCCGTGAGTGCGCTGGTATTCAGTGTAGAACTGCCGCTTACGACGATGCCGTCGATGGGTATCTTCTCTCCTGGCTGTACCACGATCGTAGACCCAATCTCCACATCGTCCGGGTCAACCTGTTCAAGCTGTCCATCCTGTTCTATATTGGCATAATCTGGTCTGATATCCATGAGCGCCGATATGTTCCTGCGGCTTTTGCCGACAGCGTAGCTTTGAAAAAGCTCGCCAATCTGATAAAACAGCATAACCGCCGTTCCCTCAACGTATTCCCCTAAAATAATGGCACCCACTGTGGCAAGCGCCATCAGGAAATTTTCATCAAATACCTGCCCGTTGAAAATCCCATATACAGCCTTTTTTAGAATATCATATCCTATGATAAGATACGGAATCAAAAACATTGCCAGCCTTAAATACTGGTTCTCGACGGATATCAGGCTGAACACCACGACCAACACCGCCGATATGATTATTCTTATCAAAACTTTTCTTTGCTTTTTTGTCATCTCTCCTCACGTCCCTTCTTCTAGCCAAGCACGATCATATCCTTATTATCTGCTTACATGCCAAGCACCTGCCAACGCTGTTACAGGCTTGCGCAAACTATTCTTGTGCATCACGAATGGCTCATGCATTCAATGCAGAGCCATATATTTCCTATCTTTATGACAGAAAGATCTCACAGTCAGACTCGACTTTCTTGCAGTTTTTTAGCACCTCCGCCATAACGGACGCCACATCAGCGCCCTCGTCAAACTCCACTTTCATCTTCTGCGGCATAAATGCCACTGTCGCATCCTTCACACCCGCAGTTTTCTTTGCCGCATCCTCCATCTTTGCTGCACACGCTGCGCAATCCACCTCAATTTTGTATGTTTTCTTCATTTTATTCTTCCTCCTGTTTCCTATAATTTGAATTTCCTACTCCTCCAGCACATGTTCCATCCCAATGCGGATAATCGCTGAAACATGCTCATCGGCGATCGAATAATAAATACTCTTACCCTCGCGCTTTGTCTTGACCAGCTTGCTCTGCTTTAGCAGCGCCAGCTGATGACTCACCCCTGACTGTGTCATATTGAGTCGTTCTGCGATATCGCTCACACACAGCTCCTCATGGTCCATCAGCAGCGATAGAATCGTAAGCCGCGTATAGTCACCAAATATTTTAAATACTGCTGCCAGGTCTTCCATCGTCTCTGTCGTGACCCTTGTATCCCCCACGCAGTCACCTCCGTTTCTGTTCTTGTTTTTATTTTCTTATATGAACATTTAATCATATATTCATCTATTTGTCAATCTATTATTTCTAATTTAAAATATAAATATTTGTATAGAAAAAGAGGTAACGAAATCAAAAATTCTGTTACCTCTCGACAATTCATTACCTCTTCATGAAATCAACGCCAATAGTTCCTCTACATTCTTCTTGCCAAAAACAACCTTTTCTTCATTGAATACCATACAGGGAACGCTCATCACATTATATCGCTCCTTTAGTTCTGGATAGTGTGACAAGTCAAACATCTCCGCTGTGACATGCTCTGACGCAGCTGCGATCCGCTGTGCTGCCATCACAGATTCCGGGCACATCGTACAAGTGAGTGATACCAGAATCTTGATATTCATCTCCTCTGAAAGCGTCTTGATCCTTTCCTCCGTCTGACTGTCAAGCTCCTGTCCAGGACCTGCCACATTGTACAATGCAATCACAAAAGAGTTAAACTCATGCCCTCCTGGCACCCCATGAAAATAGATGCCGCTGCTTTTCCCTGAGCTATATAGAAGTTCCATCGCTGGCAGCTCTGTTGGTGCTGCTTCTCCGTCCACCTTCTGCTCCGTCCATATAACCTTGTCTGTGATACCGGAAAGCTCCTTTAAAAATCCTCTGATCTCACCGGAGAAAGCACTCTCGTCAAGCCATGCACGCACGGTCACGACAGAAGAAAACTTCGCGAAAACCCCAGTGAGCTGCTTTCGTATCTCACTGCTTATAAAACCTTCACCCTTGGTGAAATATGCTTTCTCATCCCGTGTATTCTGAGATCGCTGTGCTTCCGGCGCCACATATATATCAGGAATGTCGAGTTTTTCGTGAAGCCTTGACACGACACGCTCCAGGGAAGTCGCCGCAACTGCTCCGTCAGCGACTGCCGTCACGACCTGTCTGAGATTTTTGACACACACGTCACCTGCTGCAAACACTCCTGATACATTCGTCTGCTGGTCTGTATCAGTGACCAGATAGCCCTGATCATTGCGCTCCACACAGCCTGCTATCCATTTTGTGTTTGGCACATATCCCGCAAAGACAAAAATCCCAAAGGTATCTCCCTGCGGCGCATCATACCGCCACTCTTTTTTGTCTACACGATTTTGAAATACTGCGTATGACAATGACTGGTCCCCGCCTGCCTCAACTAATTCCGTATTGAATATGGTCTCTATATTGGGAAACTCTTTTAACTTATCCGACACCGTTTTCGCACAGGTATAATCCGGCTCACGCACGATCAGTGTAACCTTTCTGGCGTATTTGGTAAGAAACATTCCCTCTTCCACCGCCGCAAAACCGCCGCCAATGACAAATACATCCTTCCCGGTAAAAAACTCGCCGTCACAGGTAGCACAGTAAGCCACACCTCTGCCCTGAAATTCCTTCTCGCCCTGAAATCCCAGCTTTCGCGGATTCGCTCCCGGCGCGAGGATAACCCCCAGCGCTTCATAGTCTCCCTTTGTGGTGTGCAAGCGCTTGACATCTTGCTCAAGCTCCATATCCAGTACCTCCGCAATGACAAACACCGCACCAAAACGCTCTGCCTGTACGCGCATGTGCTCCGTCAGTTCCTTGCCGCCCGCCATCTCCACACCAGGATAATTGACGATCTCCGAAGTGATCGTAATCTGACCGCCTATGTGATTTTTTTCCAGTACAAGCACCCTGTATTTTGCCCTCGCTGCATAGATTGCCGCGGACAAACCTGCCGGTCCTGCCCCCACAATAATCACGTCATAGAATCTGTCATGTATTTCCATTGACTCACCTACAACAATCCTACCAGATCAAGACTTGGTTTTAAAGTCTCACCGCCTGGCTGCCACTTTGCCGGACACACCTGGTCGCCATGTTCTGCGACAAACTGAGATGCCTGTACTCGACGGAACAACTCCTCTGCATTTCGCCCTACATTGCCTGCGATCACCTCATAGGCAACAATTTTTCCCTGTGGATTGACAATAAAGCTTCCTCTCTCCGCAAGTCCGTCCTCCTCGATCAGCACATCAAATCCCCTCGCAAGGATAGCTGTCGGATCTGCAAGCATTGGATATTGAATCTTCTGAATTGTCTTAGACACATCATGCCATGCCTTGTGTACAAAATGTGTGTCACAGGACACGCTATAGATTTCACAGCCAATTTTCTTAAATTCCTCGTATTTATTTGCAAGATCTTCAAGCTCTGTCGGGCACACAAAGGTAAAATCCGCCGGATAGAAAAAAAACACACTCCACTTGCCAAGCACATCCTTCTTTGTAATCTCCTTAAACTCGTTATTCACAAACGCCTGGACCTTGAAATCTACGATTTCCCGATTAATTAATGACATACGATTCCTCCTTCATCTACAATTCGTTTTGACTACCAAATTCTAGGAACACGCAAAACGTGCCGCCTTATAAAATAGCTTAACCATCCTCATATAAAACTATGCAAATCTAGCCAAATACAAAAAATACCTGATTGGGTAAAATTCAACGCTTTTCCCAATCAGGTATCGTCCCAGAAAACTATTATAAATATTTTTTGAGAAGCTGTGTCAGCCTGCTCACATCAATCGGTTTGGCCACATGCTCATTCATGCCGCAGTCGAGACAGCGTTGAATATCATCCGAAAACGCGTCTGCTGTCATGGCAATAATTGGCAGATTTGCATCTTTACGCGTCAGCGCACGAATATTCTTTGCCGCATCATATCCATTCATCACCGGCATTCGGATATCCATCAGCACTACATCAAAATACCCCGGTTCAGACTGTTCGAACTTCTCCACACATATTTGTCCATTCTCCGCGCGCTCTAACGCAAATCCTGCCTCCGACAGAAGATCTTCTGCGATTTCCCAATTCAAGTCATTGTCCTCCGCCAGCAGGATGCGCTTTCCTTGGAAACTACTGTGTAAAACAGTTTCTTTCTTCGTCTCCTCCATCGGCTGTTCCATCATATAACGACTAATACCCAAATATAGGTTCGACTTAAACAATGGTTTAGAAATAAATCCCTGAATGCCTGCCTCCTCCGCTTCTTCCTCAATCTCACTCCAATCATATGCAGAGATAATCAAGATAGGTACATTCTCTCCCAGATGCTTACGCATCTCACGCGCTGTATGCAGACCATCCATCCCCGGCATTTTCCAGTCCAAAAGCACAATCTCAAAACCATTCTGTTCCTCATGACATTTCTTTGCCATTGCCACAGCAGTCTCTCCATCCACAGCCCACTGCGCATCGATACCAATCTCTTTTAGCGACTCCACTGCACTCTGGCAAAGATCCTTGTTATTGTCAACTACCAGCATCCGCCATGGCGGCAGCTTCATATCTTCCACTTTTGTGTCTGCCTTCTCGAGATCAAGTGTGATATGAAACTCACTTCCTTTGCCGGGCGTACTTTGCAGTTCGATGCTTCCTTTCATGGTATCAACAATCGCCTTTGTGATCGCCATGCCCAGACCAGTACCCTCAATCTTATTGATCTGTGCCTTCTCCTCTCTGGTAAAGGTATCAAAAATTTTCTCCTGAAATTCCTGTGTCATGCCGATCCCGCTGTCCTTTACCCTGAAATGGCATCTAACAAACTTGTCTCCTAACGGTGAATCCTCCTGCTCAAGATAAACGTTGATCCTGCCCTTCTCTGGCGTAAACTTTATCGCATTGGACAGCAGATTGATCAAAATCTGGTTCAATCGGACACTGTCACAATGTACATCTTCTGTCTGAATCTTCTGAATAAAGATATCAAAATGCTGTTGTCTTTCCTTGACCTGTGGCTGCACAATATTGACGATACTATCCATAATCTCACGGAGCGAGACCTGATTGATATTCAAGGTCAGTTTGCCGCTCTCAATCTTGGACATATCCAGCACATCATTGATCAACCCCAGCAAATGCCTGCTCGACAGCGTAATCTTGCCCAGACAATCCCTCACGCGGTCAGAATTATCAATATTTGCCATCGCGATCGCGGTCATGCCCACAATACCGTTCATCGGTGTGCGGATGTCATGGCTCATGCTGGAGAGAAATTCACTCTTTGCTTTATTGGCCTTAATTGCCTCTCGCTTTGCCATCTCAAGTTCCATCAGCTGCTGTCTTGACAATTTATAATAGATCATAAAAATAATTACGATACCGCCAATGATGATGAAACACGTCGCCAGTGTCGCAGTCTGACGATCCAGGCTCAAATCCTGTAAAATTCTGTCCAGTGTACCAAACGGCATCATCGAGAGCAGATACCATTCAGAATTAGGCAGCTCTGTGCACAACAGATACCTTTTCTCATTATCCATACAAGCGATTGTGGCATACTCAACATCTGTATTAACTGCTTGCTGTAACTCGTCCGCATACTGTTGTGCATTTTTTCCATTGTATGGACAAAACGTCTCGCTAACATTTTCAAAGAAATTTCCTTCTCTGGTTCTTATGACAAAAGTTCCATCTCTACGGATGATATAAGAGTACATCAGACTATTCTTTCCATCGAGGGCAAGTACCTTCTCCAGATATTCCATTGGTATCGCTGCCACCATCGCTGCACTCTTCTTTCCATTTTTCATAGGATAACCGACATTGATCAGCATACACATGACGCGCTCCCCCTCAGCGCTGACTCCCGAGAACACTCTCAGGCTGCTGTCCTGCAAAACTTTTTGGAAAACAATTTCGCTCTCATATTTCACCTCAGTTCCATAGATCTTTTCATTTTCACCGTCTTTGGTATAGAGTCCGAGATACACAAAATCGCGGACCTGTGCACTCAACACAAGCTGATCGATCATCTCCTGTCCATATTCCATTTCTTCTGGAGGATGCCTCTGTACAATTCCCTCCATCTCCAAAATCTGCGAATCAATGACTGCATCAAATTTCTCCTGCATCTGTTTTGCAATTGCAGACATATAGATCATACCAATCTCATTGATTGCTCCATCACTTTTTCCAGATACATAAACAGATGTAATCGTAAACATAACGATACATACAGAAATTAAAATAGAAAAACTTATCACTAAAAATTTTTTTGTATTCTTAATCATTACGCTTCCTCTTCATATAATAATATTTGTACCTTATATTTTTTATGATTCTTATCTTCTCAACTTTTCTGTACCAGGAAAACCACCTCTCGCTATGAAAGAACTTACATGATGAAACACGATTCTATAATTATACAAATATATTTATAGAAAGTCAACCTGTTAAAATACATTCCATCCCTATCTTCTGCGGTACAAGTCCGCAGTGTTCATAAAACCGCAGCGCATCATCATTGCACGCCCACACATTCAATGTAATATTGTAACAATTCTGTTTTTTTGCAAAATCAAGCACATAGTCATACAGCTTTCTTCCGACATGCTGTCCGCGGCACCTCTCATCAACACACAGATCATCAATATACAACGTCCGAATATCCGTCAGTATGTTATCGTTCATCTGCTGCTGCAATACACAAAACACATATCCAAGCACATACTCTTCATCATCGACAGCCACAAATATTGGTCTTAGATCATCGCGAACTAATTCCTTTAGTTGTTCGTCTGTATATTTCTTGGTATCCTTCTTAAACAAATCTGGTCTTCCTTCGTGATGCAGTGCCAGCACCTGACAAAGCAGACGATTCATTCCATCCAAATCCTTTTCCTGTGCGCGTCTTATATTCATTGCGTTCTCCTTCCCCCTTCGCATGTTCACTTACTAATCTACTGAATATAAAAAGAACTTTCAACGAACATAAAATAAACAAAATATTAAATTTTCGTAATTTTTTGTTTCTTATAAATAGGCCAAAAATTTTTTCTCACACCCGTTCTGCACTCTCTTTGTATCATACACAGCACAAACTGTCCGCAGCGCCATCTCCTCATACACGGGAATTTGAAAGATCGCTCCGGCTTCCAGTTCTGGCTGCGCCAATGGTTCCGGCACATATCCAATCCCCAGATTATTCTTGATCATTGGTATCATCAAATCTGAGGTGGCAACCTCGATATCTGGTTTCAGCATAATTCCATTTTCAAGAAAAAAATCACTTGTCATATCATAAGTCACCGTGTTCTTGCCAAGACACACCCATGGACACCCCGCCAGCTCTCTCAAATGCCGTTTGGCAGATGCCAATTCTCTGTAATGACTGCCGCAGACCAGCAGTTCCCGAAATGAAAGCAGCTTTTTGCTCCCAAAATTTCTGTTAATACTGACAGGACTTGTGACGATACTGATATCCACAGCACCTTTTGTCAATTCCTGCATAGCATCCTTGGTGCTGTAATTATAGATTTTAAATCGTATTTTGGGATTCTCCCGCTTAAATTCTTTCAGTTTCTGAAAGAGCAGCAGATGCAATGCTGTCTCTGTCGTTCCAAGTACAATAGTTCCCTCTGTCTGACCACTGACACTGCCAATCTCCTCCTCCGCTGTCTGGATTTGGAAAAAGGCTGCCGAGATGCGCTCATACAGCAACTCCCCCTTCTCTGTAAAGGTAATCCCCTTATTGCTGCGCAATAATAGCTGGCATCCCAGCGCTCCCTCTAACAGCTTGATAACCCGTGTCACATTCGGCTGACTGCCGCCGAGTGCCTGCGCCGCCTTTGTGATGTTTCTGTATTTTCCTACATAATAAAATACTTTATAGTACTCATAATTGATGTCCATGCCCTCTATAGCTCCTTATCATATATATTTTATATTATTAGTATATAAAATATATATTTTTCATATTGTTTTTTGTCCATTATAATGTGTATGAGTGCTGTTGTAAACAGTGTTTTATCGATTTTCATACAGAAAGGATAGGATCGTTTATATGAACAAAGACCTGACCGTTGGTAATCCGCAAACCGTATTGTGGAAATTCTGCCTTCCCATGTTTGGAAGCATCCTCTTCCAACAGCTCTACAATATCGCAGACAGTCTTGTCGCCGGTAAATTTATCGGTGAAAATGCACTGGCTGCCGTTGGAAACAGTTACAATGTCACCCTTGTCTTTATCGCCTTTGCCTTTGGCTGCAACATCGGCTGCTCTGTGATCGTATCACAGTTTTTTGGCGCAAAGGATTATGGCAGGATGAAGACTGCCGTCTACACTGCACTGATTTCAAGTGCTGTTTTGTGTGCCATACTCATGCTTTTTGGATTCTTATGCTGTGATACGCTGCTTGCCCAGATGAAAACACAGCCAGAAATCCTGGCAGACTCAGCGCTCTATATGGATATTTATATCTTGGGGCTTCCATTCCTTTTCTTCTATAATATAGCCACAGGAATCTTCTCTGCGCTCGGAGATTCCAAGACACCCTTTTATTTTCTCGCATTCTCATCAACCGCTAACATTGCCGTTGACATCTTGTTCGTCAAATGCTTTCACATGGGAATTGCCGGTGTCGCATGGGCTACCTTCCTCTGTCAGGGAATCAGTTGTGTCCTGTCTATCCTCCTGATCTTAAAGAGACTCTCTGACATCAAGACAGACAAAAAAGCAGGGCTGTTCTCATTCGCCCTGCTCAAAAAACTTGCGGTCATAGCTATACCAAGCATTCTGCAACAGTCCTTTATCTCTGTCGGAAACATTTTTATCCAAAGTGTCATCAACAGCTTTGGCATCAGTGTTACCGCCGGCTATTCTGCTGCCGTAAAGCTCAACAACCTTGTGATCACATCCTTTACCACCCTTGGGAACGGTGTGTCAAACTTTACCGCTCAGAATATCGGCGCCAGCCTTCCTGCCAGAGTCAAAAGCGGTCTGCGCGCTGGATTAAAACTGGTATGGTGCCTGTGCATTCCGATTGTATTGTTGTATGTATTCTTTGGCAAATACCTGCTCTTGCTTTTTATGGATTCGACTTCTGCTCAAGCCCTGCTGACTGGAGAACAGTTTTTATGGATACTGTCACCATTTTATTTTGTCGTATCGGCAAAGCTTGTGACAGACGGTGTTCTACGCGGCGCTGGCGCCATGAAACCGTTTATGGCTGCTACCTTTACAGACCTCATCCTCCGCGTTGTGCTTGCTTTTCTCTTCTCTGATATGTTCGGTGTCATTGGCATCTGGTGTGCATGGCCGATCGGCTGGACGATTGCGACCACAATGTCCGTCTATTTTTACAGAAACATGCACGATTAAATCAATGACATCCTTTACATTGACTACAGTCACCGCCGCACTGCAATGATTTGCCTCTCTTCCTGTCACGAACCATGCTGCGCACCGCCAGTCCCACTACTGCAAGCAAAATGATTGTTGTGATGAACGTCCCCATGATCAGTCTCCTTTCTATTATTATACTGTATGTACTATACAGACAATCTTCTGCCGTTATCCATACTC
>CAJUII010000014.1:0-30317 GCA_910586405.1 uncultured Lachnospiraceae bacterium | reverse complement strand
AAAAAACACCTGCCGCCCAATCCAGACGGCAGATGCCAATCATATTAAAGATCCAAACCCTTGATTACTGAAGCCAGTGTATCCGCCGATTGTCTGAGCTTCGCCTGCTCCTCCTCATTCAAGGCAATAGGAACTCTCGTCTGCACTCCATTTTCGCCCAATACAGCCGGCATACTCAGTGCCATACCCTCGATACCATACTCTCCATGAATCATTCTTGAAATTGGAAGAATCGAGCGCTCATCACGGATAATTGACTCACAAATTCGTTTGACAGTCATAGCGATGCCGTAGTAGGTTGCCCGCTTTTTGGAAATAATCTCATAGGCACAGTTCTTAACCTCCTCTGCAATGCGCTCCATGGACTCCTCATGCTGAAAATGTCCTCTCAGTTCACAGAAATCATTCAGCGGCACGCCTGATACGTTGGCACTGCTCCACGCAGCAATCTCACTGTCCCCATGCTCGCCGATGATAAACGCATGTACGCTCTTGCTGTCCACATTCAGGTGTTCGCCAAGCTTATATTTGAGTCTGGCGCTGTCAAGCACTGTACCAGAACCAATGACTCTGTCCTCCGGCAGATTGCTGAGCTTACATGCCACATACGTAAGAATGTCTACCGGGTTAGAGACAATCAGCAAGATTCCTTGATAATTTCTGCTTGCAATCTGAGGAATAATACTTTTAAAAATTCCTACATTCTTATGCACCAGATCCAGCCTTGTCTCATCTGGCTTCTGATTTGCGCCTGCCGTGATAATGACAATCGCCGCATCCACAATATCATCATAACCGCCTGCATAAATGTCCACATGACCAATAAATGGAATACCATGTGCAATATCCAGCGCTTCCCCCTCTGCGCGGTCATGGTCTGCATCAATCAGTACCATCTCCGAGAACAATCCGCTCTGCATCAGGCAGAATGCGATTGAGGAGCCTACAAACCCACATCCCACTATCGCTACTTTTCTGTTGTTGATCACTACATCTTTCATACCTATAAATCCTCCTTCTCCTTACTATATCCAATACTGCTCATTCTAATTATCCACAGTATAGTATACCTTTCATTTTTACAAATATGCGAATTTTCATGCTTCTACTGAAAACCCGTTGGATGTCATATGTGCGACCTGGCTCCCCAGCTCATCAGAGACACTTATCTCATAATAGCAGGTCTTTCTTCCCTCTCTGACCTTCACCGCCTCTGCGATCAGCGTTTCTCCTTTTGCCCTGCCAAGAAAACTAATCGACGCAGAGAGCGATACCCTCGCCTCTTTATTCCAGTTCGATGCCACCGCAAAAGCAAAATCTGCCAGCGTAAATATTGCGCCGCCCATCACAGCCCCCAGCGCATTCCGATGCGTGTCGTTCAGCTGCATAGAGCATCTCGCATACCCCTCATCCACTGCCTCGATCACCGCCCCGTTTACCGTGGCAAAGCGGTCATGTGCAAACCGCTGCCGCACCTCGTCCAACGTCGTCACTGTGCTGTCTATTTTCCTATCCTTTGTTTCCTGCATTGTCTCTCCTTCCTCTTAAAGTGCCGCATCAACAATCCCATTGTCTGTTTCCTGCATTGTTTCCTATATGATAAAGCACCACATCAATTCTAATGTACGAAAAGCATGGTTCAAGGCACAACCATGCTTTTATCGTATTGTATTCTTTATTTTACTACCATTCCCAATGTCCCCATGATGTATTCGATCTCTCTGTCCACCATCCCCGCTGTCACGCCCATCGCACATGCGGAAACCTTCAAGCCCTCCATTGTAAACAGAATATTGCGCGCCGCCTCCGCCGCATCCTCACAGACCATCCACTCTTGTTCCACACCGTCTGTAATCATCTGTGTCAGTACTGCCGCATCCTCGTCAAACCGTTTTTTCATGGGATTGTTTTTGGCTGAAAGATTGGTCTCAAACAGATACTCATAGGTGGCTGCTGTGAGATTTTCTTTTTTCTTCAAAATAATCTTCTTCTGCTCATCAAGATATAAGAGCAGCTTTTCCCCAGGAGAAACGCCCTTTGACATGACTGTCTGGATGACAGCCGCCCCTCTCGCATGTTCCTCCTCCAGCACTGCCTCAAAAAGCTCTCTTGTGCTGGCAAAGTACAGATACAGCCCTCCGCGGCTGATCTCGCACATTTCGACAATATCCTTCATTGTGACCGCACGATACCCATTTCTGCCAAAAACACTTCTCGCCTTCTCTACAATATACTTTCTTTTCTGTACTGTCCTGTCTCCCATGCACTCAGCTCCTCGCTCTTTTGTACTAAAGATCGTACTCCCTAATACTCTAACGGCTTTCTAATCTCCATCAGTTCTTTTAATTTCAGTAACAATGCCAGATACACACCATTCTGAACACCCTCTGACCACACTGCGCCCTTCATATCCCCACGAATCACATACTTGGATAGAATATCACCCAGCACAGTGATTTCCTGCAAGGAGCAGGCGCTGATCACACGCAGTTCGTCTGCTGCGGTCTTAATACGGTATCTCGAATAGGTATACACATAATTTCTATTTATAAAGTCTGTCTTCTTTGCTTCCTTGATAAAGCTGAGCAGCGTCGAGTCATAGACCGGAACTGTCATAGAGCTTTGTTCAATTCCCTCACCCTTATAAATCCCAGATGTAATTGTACCGCTCTTTTCCTGTAGCCATGACAGATATCGCATCAATCGCGCCACATCATCCTTATAACAAATGATAATCTCATCTCTCGAAAGCTTCAAGCCCTCCTGCATAGTCGTTCCTCCTTTGTGCGCCGCTTTGTTGTATAGGTATATTTTAACATAAAACTTAAAAATGTACACGATTTTATACTATTTTCATAAAATATTTCTTGCTTATTGGATTCTTTTCTGGTTACTATAAGGATATCTGTTTTGAATTGGGAGAATCATTATGAGAATTGAAACCTTTACGAAGTTTTTACTGCGTTTTATATTAAAACCACTGTCTTTTGTCCCTGCATTGCTGATGATGTACATCATTTTCTCTTTTTCCTCGCAGGATGGAACCACCAGCTCAAATCTGAGCTATCGTGTCACCCACAAGGCAGTATCCATGGCTGACAATGCACTTGACCTGGAACTGACGGACAAGCAGATTGCACGCTGTATCCGAAAAATTCATTATTATGTGCGCAAACTCGCGCACTTCTCAGAATATTTCCTGCTCGCGGTCTCTATTGCAGTGCCCTTATATGTGTATGGCGTCCGCGGCTTGTGGCTCGTGCTCACCGCAGGAATCCTCTGTGTCGGCTATGCCACCCTCGACGAGTTCCACCAGTACTTTGTCCGGGGACGGGGATGCTCTGCGCGCGATGTGCTGATTGATAGCTGCGGCTCCTTGATTGGTATATTATTTGTCAGAATTTTTGGATATATCGGTAGAAAAACGATTTTTGAGCCACTATGCCGGCGGTAACATGTCTATAAAATATTTGGATAATATATTGCTAGTATTTCGCAATATAGTTATAGAAAAAAGGCTTGTTTCGTTGTATAGTTATACTATGTTTAGCAGAGATGTTAGACTTGCTAATTAGCAATTCCGGAAGAATTCCCCTTTTACACAGACAGGAAGCCTGAGCAATCAGGCTTCCATGTTTTTGTGTCATTTTTATTTACATGCTATACGACACAATGCTTTATCCAGTTCTTGCACAGTGCCATCCACTGTTCACACTGCGGTTCAATCTCATTGCCGCCGAGCGCTGCTGTTTCTTTTGTGGCGAGAGAATACCCATGACCTCCATGTGGAAAGACATGATACTCAAAGTTGACTCCTGCCTTTTTGAGCGCACTTGCAAACATCAGTGAATTTTCAAGCGGAACGACATCATCCTCAAACGTATGCCACATAAACACTGGCGGCATCTTGTCGGTCACTTGATTTTCCAAGCTCAATTCCTGCTCTAGCACCTCATCTGCCTTTGTGCCCATCAAATTCACAAAGCTGCCCCTGTGCGCAAACGGCCCTGATGTGATGACAGGATACGCAAGAATTATACCATTTGGCTGATAACACACCTTTGACATCTGCATCTTTTGCTCCAGCCAGTCCTTGTCCCAGAAGCAGCCCAGACTCGCTGCGAGATGTGCGCCTGCCGAAAACCCTGCGATCAGAATCTTGTCCTTGTCGATCGCATACTGATCTGCGTGCTCCCTGATATAAGCCACAGACCACGCCAACTCCTTCAGCTCCTGCGGATATTCCACGCCGTGCTTGGAAATGTCGTACCAGAGCACCGCCACATGACATCCTGCTGTCAGGAAATGGAGCGCGATCGGCTCGCCTTCCCTGACAGATACATGTTCATAGCCGCCGCCCGGACAGATCAAAACCAATGGGCGTTTCCGCTCACCATACGTATCTGGATAATCTTCCTGTATATAAAGTGACAGGCTCGCCTGTACTGTCCCGTCAACTGTCACCTGAATGTTCTCATATTTCATGACGATACCATACCCTTTCTGAAACTCATATTGTCAAAATCCACCTACTGAAATACCACTGGTCTGCCTGTCTGTGCTATGGCAATATATGTTTTTCCCTCATTGAGCTGTATCTCATTTCCCAAGTCATCATAATATACTGTCGGTGTATAATCTCCTGTTTTCTGCCATGTGATATGAATACATTTTCCCTTTGTAAAGTAGTATCCGTCCTCGGTGTTATCAATATTCTGGAAATACAGATATCCCTTGTCGTCCAACCTGCACCACTTGGTGTTCTGCACGATCACATTTGCAAATTTGAGCTGCTCGCCATTTAAACCATCTGTCTGTGCTTTTCCGTGAATTGTCTTATAGTACATGCCGTCCACAGGATTGTAAGTGAAGGCACTCTTTGTGTATGGAAATACCTGCGAGAGATCGATCACATTTGCCGCGGGTGCCGCTGCGCCGTACTGTTCCAAAGTATTCACGCCGTCCGCAAAGGTAAAATGCTTTACATTGTAGAGTCCCTGCCTGATATTTAACGAGTATCCAAGCTCCGCACAGGCATTGATAACCCCAGATGCACTTGTGTATGCATTGTGTGGCGCCTTCTTGTCAGAAGTTCTAAAAAACGCGCTGGACCCAGGTGCACCACCGCCAACACCATACTGATTGGTTCCTGAGATATTATTGATATCCGGCGCTGTGATGCGGTCTTTCATATAAAAAACACCGCCAAAATGAACAAGAATCGGGTCCCACTCTGTCGCCTCCGGCAGATAATATGCCCTACAGCTTCTGACATTGCCGATCTTGGCAAGCCCTGTCCAATTGCTGATCACTGCCATCTGGCGAGAGATTTCCCCCTCCTCCATAATCTCATACAAGACATCTGCACTGCTGATTCCATAGGAAGGCTGCGCAACCTTGTCCGTCGGCATCATGACAGCAATCGGCCTGAGAACGGACTGCTCTGCGGGGATCCATTCGTTTGTGTAGACGCTCCTGACATACCCGGGAAGCGCCTCATCCGCCCGAACCTCCGACACTGCGGGTCCGCCTGCGGGCATTACTGCAAGCACTGCCGCCGCAAGCACGATGGCCGCAAGCCTTTTTGCCGCTTTCATACTTTTTCTCATCTTTTGATTGATTCCTTTTTGATTTGCTACTTTTTGATTAATCATTTTCCCTCTCCTACTTTCTATGTGCGCTCATCTATTCCGCCTGTTCATATGCGATCTTTTCTCTTTTGCTTTGATATAAATCCACAACTCTCTGTACGCGCTGCCGGACTACATTCTCCTGAAAAGGTTTCTGGATATAGTCCACAACGTCATACTCATGTGCTTTTTGGATATTGTTATCATCCACATTGGAGCTTATGAGTATTACCGGCACTGTGTCAAGCGCTGTCGCTTTCATGTATTCCAATACTGCAAATCCATCACATACAGGCATCACGATATCAAGCAGCACGACCGCCACCGCATCGCGCTCTTCCTCTAGGAGCTCGATTGCCATCCTGCCATCGGGACATTCTGCAATCGTATAGTCCTCCTCAAAAATACTCTTTAAAACATACCTGTTGACAACCTTATCTTCCACAATTAACATTTTCGGTTTTTGAATCATCAAGTTCTTTTTCTTTTTCATCTGCAAATCACATCCCTAAAATGTCGATCAAATTTTTGTATTCACTTTTCTGTTTACTGCTTTTCTAAGCTTTGATTTCAATCTCTGTAACGCGTTGTCTGTAGACTTTTCATCCCTTGACAACACACGCGCAATCTGGGAATAACTCATACCTGTCATGTACAGGTCCAGCACCTGCTTCTCAAAGCTGCTCAGCTCCTTATCAATCATCGCCTCGATATCTGCCACATTCTCCCTGTCGATGATAAGCTGTTCAGGGTTTGTCTCGACCGCCGATGCAATCGTGCTGAGCAGCTCCATGCTGCCCCCATCACTCTCCGCCTCCGTCATATCGGCATACAGGGAGATATATGTATTGAGCGGCGCATGTTTTTCCCTGCGGGATGCCTGCACTGCCTTATACATCTGCCGTGAGATACACAGATCAGCAAAGGTATAAAAGCTGGCATCTCTCCCCGCATCATAATCCCGCACTGCCTTAAACAGCCCGATCATGCCTTCCTGTATCAGATCATCATTGTCAGCGCCGAGGATATACATGGATTTCGCCTTTTTCCGAACCAGGTTCTTGTACTTATTCATAATATAATCCGTTATCTGCGCCTCTCCGTCTCTCAGCCTGTCAATCAGCTCTTCATCTGGAATCGCCGCATATATATCTGGCATCGCTTGTTCTGCCCTCCTGCTTCTACAGCATCCGCTGTCTGACAATCTCATACGCAAGCACGCCTGCCGCAACGGAAGCATTTAAGGAGTCAATATCTCCCTTCATTGGAATAGACGCCACAAAATCACACTTTTCGCGAACAAGACGTCCCACACCGTTGCCTTCATTCCCAATGACAAGACCAATCGGTCCTTTGAGGTCTAGCTGGTACATCATCGTCCCATCCATATCTGCACAGACAAACCACAGTCCCTCCTTTTTGAGCGCCTCCATGGTCTGTGCGAGGTTCGTAACTCTGGCGACCGGCGTGTAATTCAATGCGCCTGCTGATGCCCTGGCTACCGCAGCGGTCAGTCCCGCCGCCCGATTCTTGGGAATGATAACCCCATGCGCGCCCGCCAGATTCGCTGTTCTGATGATTGCGCCCAGATTGTGCGGATCCTCGATATTATCCAGCAAAAATACAAACGGCGCTTCGTTTCTGCTGCGGGCAGCCGCGAGGATCTCGTCCACCTCCGCGTAGGTGTACGCTGCCGTATACGCAACTACACCCTGATGCTTTCCCGTCTCACTGAGCTGGTCCAACCGTTCCTTTGTGACAAACCGAACCATCGTGTCACGCTTTTTTGCCTCTCTCTTGATTGTCTGTATAGGTCCATCCTGTGCGCCATCCAGTATAAAAAGCTTGTCAATTACCTTTCCTGCGCGAAATGCCTCTATCACTGCATTTCTTCCTTCTATGATTGATTCCTCGTACCTCATATGAAACTCATTACCTTTCTCACAGCTCCACCTGTGCCGCCTCAATCGCCTGCCTGACTATGTGCATCATCCGCTCCATGTCATCCTTTAGGTACAGATAACCGCAGAGCGCCTCAAACCCTGTCGCCTTGCGGTAATCCGAGAGGCTGGCATTCTTGGCTGTGGAGTGGAGCTTCGTGTTTTTCCCACGCCTGTAGATGTCCTGCTCCTCCTCCGAGAGCGCCTCATACACCGCATCGATCAGCTTTGCCTGCGTCTGTGCACAGACGATCTTGGTCGTATGTCTGTGGAGTGTATTCGCCGCGCGCTGCCCCTTCTCCACGATCAGTGTGCGTATGATCATCTCAAAGACCACATCGCCGACATACGCCAGCGTGAGGGGTGAATAGCTTCTAAGATCCACTTCCCCGCCGCCGAACACGCTATGTATCTGTGAAAGCATGCTCATTTCGTTCAAGCCTTTTTCCATTTCACTCCCTCGCGCGTGTCCTCTAGGACAATCCCTTTCTCCAACAGTTCATTTCGGATGGCATCCGCCTTTGCAAAATCCTTCTCCTTTTTGGCAGCAGCTCTCTCGTCAATCTTGGCAAGCACATACTGCTCTAACACCGCATCCACACGATTGTCCGCCTCTCTGGCAGCATGTGCCGTCGTGAGATTCAGTGAAAGAACCTCGTCAAAGCTCTCCGCCAGCGCATACTTCGTCGCATCTGTCATATCGTCCTTGAGCATATCATACAGTACCGTGACTGCCATCGACGAATTGAGGTCATCGCGAAGTGCCGCCTCAAATTTTGCCCTGTATGACGCAAAGCTTTCCCTGTTTATCTCACCTGTCCTGTCCAATGTGCCAATCCGTTTAACCAGCTTGTCATAGGCAGCGCTCATATTGTCGAGCACCTCATACGAAAATTCCAGCGGCTTGCGGTAGTGGGACTGTAGGCAGAAAAAGCGGTACACAATAGGATCATAACCCTTTGACTCAAGCAGGGACACCGTGAGAAAATCCCCTTTGGACTTGCTCATTTTGCCCGATTTATCATTCAGATGATGTACATGAAACCAGTAATTGCACCACTTGTGTCCCAGATATGCCTCGCTCTGCGCGATCTCATTTGTGTGATGCGGGAAAATATTATCCACACCGCCACAGTGGATATCCATCGCTTCTCCCAGATGCTTCATGCTGATGCAGGAGCACTCAATATGCCATCCTGGATACCCTACGCCCCACGGACTCTCCCACTTCAATTCCTGATCATCAAATTTGGACTTGGTAAACCACAGCACAAAGTCGCTTTTGTTTCTCTTGTTGGCGTCCTCATCCACATCATCGCGCACACCGACTAACAGTTCCTTCTCACTCTGACTGGAAAAGACATAATACTCCTCAAGTTTTGAGGTATCGAAGTAGATATTTCCGCCGCTTTCATACGCGTATTCTTTCTGTATCAGTGTCTCGATCATATGGATAAACTCGGCAATACAGTTGGTGGCAGGCTCTACCACATCGGGCGTCTTGATATTGAGCTTTGCGCAGTCCTCAAAAAAAGCGTCGGTATAAAATTTTGCAATCTCCATCACGGTCTTATGCTCCCGCTTCGCCCCTTTGAGCATCTTATCTTCCCCGGTGTCTGCATCGCTCGACAGATGCCCGACATCGGTAATATTCATGACGCGCTTGACATCATATCCCACATATCGGAGCGTCTTTTCGAGCAGATCTTCCATGATATAGCTTCTCAGATTTCCGATATGTGCATAGTGGTACACGGTAGGTCCACAGGTGTACATTGCCACTTTGCCATCCTCATTGGGAATGAAACGCTCCACCTTCCTCGTCAGTGTATTGTAAAACGATACTTTGTTCTCCATCTTCTCTCAAAACCTCCAAATTAGTATGTATCTTCATTATGTAGTTTCCTTGTTCAGCCCCTTTTCCAACTGCTTGATCTGCCGCTCCAGCTCTAAAATCCGGTTGGTCATCTCACTGTTTGCGCGCTGTAAGCTTCTGATGTCCTCATTTACAGGGTCGGGCAGATCCACCTGATTCAGCTCCTCCCGGCACAGACGCTGGTTATTCCGCCGCACGATTCTGCCAGGCACACCCACGACCGTACAGTTTGGCGGCACTTCCTCGATCACGACACTTCCCGCCCCAATCTTGGAATTTTCACCGATCCTGAAAGACCCTATAATCTTCGCGCCAGCGCTGATCATCACATTGTCGCCGATGGTGGGGTGACGCTTCCCGTGTTCTTTGCCAGTACCGCCGAGTGTGACCCCCTGATAAAGTGTCACATTGTTGCCAACGACAGCCGTCTCACCGATAATGACACCATTTCCATGATCTATAAAAAAGTTTTCACCAATCTTTGCACCGGGATGTATCTCTATGCCTGTTTTTCTGACTGCGCGCTGGGATATCCACCTTGCAAGGAAATAATGCCCGCTCTTGTACAGTTTATGCGCCACTCGATAATGCAGCATGACCTTAAAGCTCGGGTAGAGAAACACTTCCATATTCGAGTGAATCGCAGGGTCCCGCTCCCTGATAACCCTTATTTCATTTCTCACATTTTTAATAAATCCCATTTTGTGCCTCCATTGAGACTGTCTCTGTAGCTTTTCTATACTATATGATTCAAGACGCACTGCGGTGTTTCATGCCCTAGTTCAAAATGTACTGCGGCATGCTGTACACGATCTGTCATCTTCGACTTCCTATCTACAAAGCACACTGTAATATACCGCACTCTTTCTGTAGTCTCTGACGTTATGCTTCAAGGCTCACTGCGGTGTTCAAGGCGATTTCCATCATCTGTGTAAAAGAATTTTGGCGTTCCTCAGCAGTCGTCGCCTCACCTGTCACAAGGCTGTCTGAGACAGTGAACATCGCAAGCGCATTTTTGCCGCACCTTGCCGCATTCATATACAGCGCGGCAGCCTCCATCTCCACACACAGCACGCCCATCTTCCGCCAGCCCTCATTGGCTGCTTTGTTGTCATCATAAAAAGTATCTGACGAGAGGATATTCCCCACATGGTAGTGTGCGCCCAGCTGCTCTGCCTGCGTGATTGCCTCCTTTAACAGTCCATAGCTTGCAATCGGGGCAAATGTACCGCCCAGCCCATACTGGTTTGCATAGTTTGAATTGGTGCAGGCTCCCATGCCAAACACGATGTCGCGCACCTTCACATGCTCCTGCATCGCGCCGGTCGAACCAATCCGCATAATGTTCTCCACATCAAAAAAATGAAAAAGTTCATAGGAATAAATACCGATCGTCGGCATTCCCATACCACTTGCCATCACACTGACCCGTGTACCTTTATACGTACCTGTATACCCCTGTATACCTCTGATATTGTTAACCAGAACTGCATTTTCCAAAAAATTTTCTGCAATAAACTTAGACCGCAGCGGGTCTCCGGGCATCAGTACTGTCTTTGCAAAAGCATCCTTGTCCGCATTGATATGCGGTGTTGTAACAAGTGACATATCTCAATCCCTCCTAAATTATGAATACCGTTCATTGATCCAAATTGGACCAGACAGATATATACTATCAAATTTCACATTCCGTTTCAACTGGATATACTCAAAAATGAATGCCGTAAATTCGCCGATTGTCGTCGTAACCTCCGGCCGTATGGAAGAATCCTGCGCCTGGTCGGCCTGTTCCACACGCTCCATATGACTGCCGTTTCCATCAATATACCATCGAAACAGCCCATCATTCTCTGCAATCACTGGATCGATAATTCGGATAGCGATTGTAATCTTACCATTTCCTGAGATGTGTCCCAGCATTTCGGACATATTGGTGATCCTTGCCATGACAGCCGGACGCTTGTTTTCTCTCAGACCAAAATACCGCTCTCTGTCAGCGTCTTCCGCAAAGATAACCTCCCGGATACCTGATGCGCCGCCCCACGCAAAACATCCCTTGCGTATGCCGTTCTCCATGATCTGAAACAGGCATCCGCCATCTCTTTGCAATTCCTGCTGAAAGCACTCGTAATACGCGGCACTCCGAATCACAAACAGCCCATAATTCCTGCATAACTTTGCATTGACAAAATGCGCCAGCGAGAGCATATCCTTCTGTGTGACCATCTCGAGGGTAACATTTGGAATATTTAGAGGTACGCATGTGCCCTCTGCTGCCCGCCTTAACATTTCCTCAGAAATATATGCTCTATTCAACTCATAACATGGTCTGTCATAGATATAATGAAACCCGAAATGACTGAAAAACTCTGCCGCCGCTGCGGTGTTTCCTGCCTCCACGAGACACAGGGGCACCCGCATCTGATTCTGGTATTCGAGCGCGCCTGACATCAGCCTTCTCATAAAGCCCTTTCTGCGGTACGCAGTCCGGGTAGATGCCGCGCTGATACAATCCAGCCCGACACGCTCTATATCCGCCATGCATGGGAGACGCTTTGCTCCCACAGAGGACGGGATTCTGCGCATGGCAGCAATGCAGGAGGTGAGCTGTAGCATGGACTGTACTTCCTCCTTTTGAATCTCAAACACAACCTGTTTGTCTGCGTCCATTTGTATTATATTGATATCATATTCCATCTCAATTCTGCCGATCATCTCCCGCTGTGCTTCTCGTTCTCCAATTATCTGATCTATACTCAACTCAAACTGCCCTCTTTTCCTATCCGTGTTTCGCAGCACTGCACCCCGGACAGTTTTCGCAGGAACGCGCGGCCGCCTCTGTCATATCCATCGTCGCCATCTCCCGCGGACTTGTGAGCAAACACACCGCCTGCGCGGAAATCCCTTTTCCTTCCCCGGTAAAACCAAGCCCTTCCTCTGTCGTTGCCTTGACATTTACCTGGTCCATGCGAATGCCCAGCGCCCCAGCGATATTCTCGCGCATCTGATCAATATGCGGGCGCATCTTCGGCGCCTGCGCAATGATCGTCGCATCGATATTTTCTATAAAATACATATTTTCTTCCAGCAGCTTTCCAACCCGCTCAAGCAGTATCACGCTTGAAATTCCTTTGTAAGCCGGGTCTGTGTCTGGAAAATGCTTCCCGATATCGCCGAGCGCAGCAGCCCCCAGCAAGGCATCAGCGACTGCATGAAGCAGCACATCCGCATCCGAATGCCCCAAAAGTCCCAGCTCATATGGTATCGTCACACCGCCCATGATCAGCGCCCTGCCCTCCACCAGACGATGCACATCATATCCCATTCCTATTCTCATTCCAGTCTCCTAATCCTTGTCCTAATCTTGTCCTATCTCTCAGGAATCACAAGTCTGTCAAAGCCATCGAGAAGTTCTAGTACGATATCAAAAAGTCTGTCACAGTCTCCAGCCCGAACACCTTCAATATTGAGCGGCATCTGAGGGTCGTGGAGAGACATGCGCAGCAGCAGCCAGCCCTTCACCTCGTCGGTGTCAAAGGTGATACGAATGCCCTCGTAAGAGTTCGGTTCAATATGATACCCGCTTGCCTTTGCCCTCTCCTCAAACGTATTCAGTGCATCCTTACCATATGACTTAAAATCGTCTCCCTGTATCTTGAATCGGTATTCCCTCTCCTCGAAGCCCTTCTCGAGTTTCTCAATAAAGGAAGCGAGCACTTTATTCTCTCTCGCTGCCTTCGCAAGTGCGATCAACAGCTTCACTGCCATATAGGCACCGTCATCGAGGAAATAATTCTCGCTGAGTGCTCCGTGCCCAGAGGTCTCAATGGCAAGCGGCGACACCACACCTTCCTTATTCAGACGGATGGACTCATTGATGACATTCTTGTATCCTCTCATATAACGATGATGCTTCATGCCGATGCCTTCGATAAAGCGCGTCAGTCTGTCACTGGTGACGGAATCTGTCACAATCGTTCCGCCAGGATAGTCCTCCGCGATGATCGCTGTCATCATGGCAATGATCGCATCCCGGTTTACCTCGTCACCATTTGGAAGCACTGCCGACATCCTATCCACATCCGTATCAAATATAATACCCAAATCAGCCTGATTGGCAAGTACCGCCTGCCTGATTGCTTCCATGGCTTCCTTATTTTCAGGATTGGGTATATGATTGGGAAAATGCCCGTCTGGCTCCAAAAACTGACTGCCCGAGGTGTCTGCGCCCAGTGGATTTAATACCTTTTCCACAAAAAAGCCACCGGCGCCGTTTCCGGTGTCCACAACAATGTGCAGTCCCGCAAGCGGTTGATCATACTCCACAGCATTGATGCTCTTCTTTATCTTCTCCTGCAAAAATGCACAATATACAGAAATGGAGTCAACTTTTTCCACCGCTGACAAATCGGCGTCCACAACCGAAAGCCCTGATGCAATTTCAAGAATCCTCGTGATATCATCATGCTCCAAGCCGCCATCCCTGTCAAAAAACTTGTAGCCATTCCTGTTAAACGGCAGATGGCTTGCCGTGATCATGATCGCTCCGTCAAACGCAAACTCCTCAAACACGGTTGTCATAAACATCGAAGGTGTCGAGACGAGTCCGCAGTCATATACCTTTGCCCCGGCTGCTGTGATTCCCTTTGCCGCTGCCGTATACAAACTGTCCGCCGTAATTCTTGAATCATGTCCGATTCCTATCCGAAGTTCTTCTGTTTTCTTTCCCTTCTTATCTGCCAGCCATCTGACAAATCCGCCGCCAATCAGATTTCCGGCATCCTCCGTGAGATTCACCGTCTCCCCTGCGATTCCCTCACAGGCAATCCCGCGTATGTCGCTTCCATTTTGCAATTTCATCATATCAGCCATCTCGTATACCTCCATATTTATCCTATCTATTTACTCAACGCACCCGCCATGCGGTACGCATCGCTTTACAGTTTCCAATATATCACAATTCAGATAAAAAAGAAAGTTCCAATCACAAGCCAACTGCAAAGTCTTTTATGTATACAGACAAACAAAATCACGATATTCAGCCGACAGACAAACGCTTGGTGCGCAAGCGGGAAAATGAACCATTTGTGCTGAATTTGCATAGCAATACAAATTTCACAGATACTATAATATTATGAAAACAAAAATGAGAATGAACATACACCCGTTTGACTACTATGCACTGCTTTTTTTCACAACTGCATTTGCCGGATGGCTCTGGGAAGTCCTGCTATATCTGATCACTGACCACACCTTTGTCAACAGAGGCATCTACCGAGGTCCGTATCTGCCTATCTACGGCGTAGGCTGTGTGCTCTTGATCCTGTTTTTTCACAGACTGCGGTGTCATCCTGCACAGGTTTTTATCCTTTCCTGTGCGGTATGCTCTGCGCTGGAATACTTCTCTGGCATCTGGCTGGAACAAAAGTGGGGTGTCCGCTGGTGGGACTATAGCGGACACTTTATGAACCTTGACGGACAGATCTGTCTTGCAAGCAGCATCGGCTTCGGTTTGGGCGGTGTCCTACTGATCTGCATCGTTCAGCCTGTATTCAACAAAATCTACCACCGCATGACCATCGGCTTACGCGTGACACTGTGTATCCTGTTTCTGCTGATCTTTATCGCAGATGCAGCATACGCCGCCATAATCCCCAACACCGGAAAGCATATCAACTGTTTTTGTCCTTGTGTTTTGGTGATAAATCCATTAAAATGAGTATGTAAAAAAATGGACCTACAGTCCATCGTATCATGAAAGGTCAAAAGCATGTGAAACACACAGAAAATTCGCAGACTTTGACAAGAATGGGGGATTCATATGGAGAATATGGAAATAGAAAGAAAATACACAATCAAAAAGCTGCCAGACAACCTCGAGCACTACCCCTGCAAAATCATTGAGCAGGCGTATCTGAACACCTCTCCCGTCGTGCGTATCCGCAAATCCGACGATACGTATTATCTGACATACAAGGGCAGCGGTCTGATGGCGCGCGAGGAGTATAACCTCCCGCTTGACGAGAAATCCTACTGCCACTTACGCACCAAGGCTGACGGAAATATTATTTCCAAGAAGCGTTATATCATTCCAGTCAAGGACCCACAGTTTCAGAAAAGCTTTGTTCCATCAGCTGAGCCGGCACTCTCCATAGAACTGGATATCTTTGCACCGCCCTTTGCGCCGCTGGTCATGGCGGAGGTAGAGTTTCCAAGCATCGAGATGGCAGACGCCTTTATCCCGCCTGCATGGTTTGACGAGGATGTCACCAACAATCCCGAATACCATAATTCTGTCATGAGCTTAAGCCAGATTCAGGACACAGCATCCCAAGCTTAAAATGTCTCCGGCAAAGCGCAACATAACTGTCGTTAGCGCCAAGCACGACCTGCTCCCCGTCACGCACAATCCCATCCCTGTTAAAGCGCGCATTGCATGTCGCCTTTTTGCCGCACCAGCACACGGTCTTGATCTCCCTGATCGTGTCTGCAACAGCGATCAGCCGCTCACTCCCCGGAAAGAGCTGATTCTGGAAGTCTGTCCGAAGCCCATAACACACGACTGGCACATCCATGAAGTCCACAATATCCGAGAGGAAATCAATCTGCTCCTTTGTGGCAAACTGCACCTCGTCCACGATGATGCAGTGATATGTTTTGATTTCCTCCTTCGGCATCTCCATCAGTTCATAGAGCAGGATACAATTCTGTTCCAGACCAATGCGCGAGCGAAGGACCCGCGCGCCATCCCGCGTATCCGTATCGGTCTTACACAGCAGGGCGCGCTGTCCCACTTCCTTGTAATTAAAATAGGTCATCAGTGCATTGGCTGTCTTGGAGCTGTTCATCGCACCATAGTTAAAATATAACTTTGCCATCCGTTGATACTCCTTCTTTATGATATTCTTAGTATTCGCATTTATTGAGATATCATTCTGACAGACATCCATCTACAATGCGCACAATGCGTTTCGCCGCCCTGGCCACTTTCAGGTCGTGCGTAATCATGACAATGGTATTCCCCAACTGATTCAGATTGTCAAAAAGTTTCAGCACCTCCTGTCCGCTCGCACTGTCAAGCGCCCCTGTCGGCTCGTCGGCAAGAAGAATTGCCGGTTCACTTGCCAGAGCCCTCGCGATGGATACACGCTGTTTCTGACCACCGGAAAGCTCATTGGGTCTGTGGTCTAGCCTGTGCGCAATGCCCAAAAGTTTTACGATTTCACTGCACTGTCTCTTTGCTTCCCGATGTCCTATGCCTCGTATAAGCAGCGGCATAATAATATTCTGCATCACATTATAAGTCGGAATCAACTGGTAATTCTGGAAAATAAACCCAATCTCTTTGTTGCGCACTTCTGTCATCTCGCTTTCCTTGGTGTCGTGAATTGCCCTGCCATTGAGATAATATTCGCCGGAATCCAGCACATCCATACAGCCAATAATATTCATCAGCGTCGTCTTGCCGGAGCCGGACGGTCCGAGAATTGCCACAAACTCGCCCTTTCTCACCGTGAAGTTGATGTCTTTTAGAACCGGAACTATGTCGTCGCCTAGCCTGTAGCCTTTATTCACGTCCTTTATCTCTATTATGTTTTCCTCCACAGTCTGCGCCTCCCTATTTCATAATCCATATTTTCATCAATGCTTTATTGCCCGCACGATCTTTTTGCAGCAGCATTTTAATCATATCTCCATTTGACAGACGTGAAAATGTCGTTACTGTGCCTAGTTTCGTCTCCACTTCTGTGCCCACGGGAATCTGTATCTGCCCAACCTCATCTGTCTCAGTAAATGCTCCTTCCAACGGCGTCTCCCCATCCTGCGCTACTGCTACACCGCGTCTTCCTTCACTGGCATTCTCACTGTAACTGCGCGCGCTCTTCCCGCGGCCTCGTTCTTGTGACTCATCAAAATCGACTGTCTGCGCATCCAAAACAACATACGTCATCTCATTGCCCAATATGGACGTAATCTCTGCGTAGGTATACTCCTGCCCTTCTTCCAGAACAGGTTCTCTATTTTCATCTGCCGCATGGGCCTGCGGAAGAACCCCATAATAGACTCCTGCACCTGCCACCACAAACAGAACCAGCAAAATAATTATCCATCCTTTTTTGTTCTTTCTATTCTTACCTTTCTCCATTTTACTTCCCCCTAACTCCCCACAGGATCTTCCATTCGGCTGTCTCGAAGTCTTACGCTTAGCCAGACGCTCCCTACTCCTGATTCAGCGCGACGACAGGTATAAGCGACGACGCTTTATAAGCAGGGTAAAATCCAAAAATTGTCCCTGTTATCGCCCCGAACGCAAGTGACAGCAGCGCGCCCTGCGCAGATAACTCTACCCTGACAGAAAAGCTCTCTATCACTGGTGTAACGCCAAACGCGACGAGCACGCCAAGGATTGATCCAATAAGGCTCATAAAACATGCCTCAAACAAAAATTCCAGCAAAATATCCCGCTTGGAGCAGCCGAGTGCCTTGAGGATGCCAATTTCATTCGTCCGCTCCTTTACAGACACAAAAAGCACATTCATAATACCGATTCCACCCACAATAAACACGATCACTGCCATCGCAATGAGCAGTAGCTGCAAGGTATCATTGGACTTTGACGCCGCTTCCATCTTGGTTCCCGCATCGGAAATGGTAAACTCTGCATTCGCATAGCTGTCGGCAAGAACAGTCTTTACATTTTCGATCACGGTATCAACCTCGTTGACATCCGCAGAAATTACAGTAATTGTCGGACTGATATTCTGTCCCGTAATATACTTCACACCTGTATCATATGGAATAAAAATTGTCGTATCTGGACTAATGCCTGAGGAGACACTCCCCATTTCCTCCAGCACGCCGCTCACCACATACGGTCTTGCGTCAATATAGACCACATCATCATATGCTGTATACACACTTCCAAATATTTCCTTTGCGATAGAATAGCCCAGCACACAGTATTTCTCTTTGTTCTCATCATTTTCGCTGGTCAAAAATTCTCCCGTTATCATTGAGAGATTACTCATCGTCATATAATTGTTCTTCACACCTGCAATCGTGTAGGACCCCGCAGCTTCAAGCACGCCTCCTTCCACCTCTGTCGTCGTTGTATAGGATATGGTCACATCTGAGACATTGGGAACAAATACTGAAAGCTCCTCCATATCCTCTGTGGACAGGACAATCTTCTCCTGATTGGTCGTGTCTCCACTGCTGCCCCAATTGCCGAAAAATTCATTCATTGGCGGCATCCCGCCGGCCTGCATACTGCCTCGCATCCCACCCTGGGGCACCACGCCGCCAGGCATTCCGCCGCCTTTTCCCCTGCCGCCAAACTCGGCTGCATTCGATTCATAAACAATGTCTATCGCGCCTGCATTGAGGTTCTTAAACTGTTCCGCAACTTCCAGCTTTCCGCCTGTTCCGATCGCGAGCACCATCATGATAGTGGCAGAGCCTACAATGATGCCGACAGAGGTCAGAATGACCTTGAACTTATTCTGGGAGAGATTGATGATGACAAGCCTTAATAATTCTGAAATCCTCATGCTTCACCTACCTTGCTCTCGATCAGGACAATATCCCCCTCAGAAAGTCCTGTCACAACCTCAACATGGATACCGTCCGAAAATCCCGTCACAACTTCCTGTTTCACGATGTCTCCACTGTCATCGCGCACCTTGACATAAGATTTTGTCCCTTCTCTGAAAACTGCCCGGTTTGACACATAACAGACCTCCTTCATCTCCTTTGTCACAAATGTCACATCGCCGGTCATTCCCTCATACAGCCCTGACACGTCACCCTGTACCGTCACGCTGACTGTATAATAAACAGCACCCGAACTGCTGTCATATTCTGCATCAGACACTTCAGTTATTCTGCCGGAATACATTTCGTCAGGATATGCCGTAAAGACAATATTGACTGTGCCATCCCTGTCAACCGCATTGTAATCATCCTCGCCGAGAGACACGTCCATTGTCACAGTCTCCTGATCATTCAGCACCACAAGACCACTTCCGCCGGACAGCGTATCTCCCTCCGAGAGAAGTACTTCCGTCACAACACCGCTGTATTCGGATACAATGCCGTTGTCCTGTACAGAACTATCAAACGCTGCAAGCTTCTCCACTGCCGCGTCATAGCGGTTCTTCGCGGAGGACAGTTCATTGTCAAGGCTTGCCGTCTGTATAGAATACCACTCCGATGCCTTACCAGCGTAATAGATATCAATATCCTGCGTCTGTCCCAGTTCTAGCTTTGCCTTCTCATAGTCAAGCTGACACTGATTCATGGTGCGGACGGCTGTCTGTATATCCAGCGAAAGTTGTTCTAGCTCCTCATTTGTGCTCTCAAGCTCCTCCTCAAACTGTTCTGCAAGCTTTTGCGCTGTGTCCCTAGTATTCAAATAGACGGTATAATAATAGGCATTCTCGTGCCGTCCTTCGTAGTTTTCCGAGACAGCTCCTTGGGCTTCGCGCACAAGTTCTAGTGTTTTGGCATACTCCTCCTGAAGATCTGCAAACTCCAGCAATTTTTCATTGTATGCATTCTGTTGGTCGTCCACATTCTCCACTGCCTCCTCCAATGCATCCTGATAGGTTTTCAGCGCATTCTGATAAATCAGCTGCGCATATTTCCCATTTGTGACATAAGTGTCATATCCTTGCTGTGCCTGTGTTCTGGACTCCTCCTGCTCGACCTCAAGCGCCTCATAGTCAGCCTTTGCATCGTCGATATCCTCAGAGAGTGTCCCACGAATTTCATCCACACTCTCTGTTGTCAGCGTATAGATCAAATCCCCCTCTCTTATCTCCTGCCCAACGGCAATCCTGACATCCGCCACTTCGAGGGACTGGCTCTGTGACGCCGGACTGTCCACATTCAACGAGCCAAATGACAACATGCCAGTACCTCCATTTCCCATGCCGCCAAATCCTCCCGGCATGGCACCAGCCGCCTGAGTGTCCGAGACGCTGCCACCGTCCACAAGTGCACTGATATCCAGATCAAAACGCTGTTCCAGTGTGCCAATCTCCACTGTCGCTTCATCCGTGATTCCGACTGTAAGGCTTCCATACTCGACTCTATCTTCCCTGTATACAACCTCCTCCCCGCTGTGCTCACGTCCCACAAGACGCAGTAAAACAGCCAAAATACCTACCACTGCTGCCGCGCCGATCCCCATAAGCAGCTTCGTCTTAGTCTTAGTCTTCATCTGCGTCTCCTTTCTGAATCAATGTCCTGATGTAATACCTGTCGCCTTCGTTCATTCCATCTCTGACTTCTATGTATTCACCGTTATTAAACCCTGTCGTGACAGGCGTAAGCACATACGTCTCCCCAGATTTCATATACAGCTGACTTTTACCATTTTCCTCCACGACTGCTTTGCGCAGAACGTAGTTGATGTTCTCTGCTTCTTCTGTGACAAATGTCACATCCACTGTCATGCCGCTGTAAAGCAAAGAGGTGTCTCCCTGTATCGAAACCACTATCGGATAACTGATCGTAGCGGAACTTCTGCTTGTGGCAGTCGTTGTTATCGACTTGATCACGCCGTGATAAGGTTCCCCCTCGTATGCGGAAACACTTAATTCCACTGCGTCGCCCACTTTCAGGGTCACTACATCTTCCTGTGATACGTCCACGGAGACTGTCATTTCATCTGGCTTTGCAAAGGAAACCAGCGTGCCAGCATTCATCAGATACTCCCCCTTCTCATACCCGATTTCCGTGATAATACCACTTCCCTCGACACAGACTGTCCCATCTCCCACAAATTCGTCGAAAGCAGCCAGTTTTTCCGATGCCTCATCAAGTTCCCGCTGCGCCTTGGAAAGCGCATTCTCGTAACTGGTCAGACTGTTCTGATATTTTACATCCGCAATCTCACCGCTAACCGTAGATGTTTTCAAATCCTGCTGTGCCGCCAGCAGTTCTTTTTCCAGCAACTGCTGGTTGTATACAATATCTGCTTCTATTTCGTACACTTCGTCAATCTTATCCTGAATCTGCTGATTAGATTCATCAAACTGGCTGAAAAACTGTTCATAGGATGCCTTCGCTGACTGAAATGCCTGTGCTGCGTCCACCCTGTTTGTGACATAATCTTCACTCGCGTCTTCAACACCCTCGATGGCATCCTCATACGCCTCCAAAATATCGGCTTTTTCTTCGAGATAATCCTCTTGTGTCAGATCGCACTGCAATTTGTAGATATCTTTCAGGAGCTGTTGAATCTCAAGATTTTTTGCCGCCAAATCATTAGAAAGACGCGCTATAGCAGTATCATAAGAAGTCTGTGCCAGCGATGTGTCAAGCAGCGTTTCATCGCGGGATAGCTCTGCCTCCAGCACGCCGATCTCATACGCAGACTGCGCTGTCGCAAGCGCAATCTGCGCCTCTGTCTTCTCATAGGTGAGCGCCCTGCGCACAGAATCTATACTGTCCTGCGTAAACTTGTATACTTTATCCCCCTCCTGAACACGCTGCCCGACAGCTACATAGACTTCCTCCACTTTCAGATAGTTTCCACCCTCCTCCTCTTCGTCATCGTCACTGTCATCCTCCGTAGACACGTCAAGATCATAAATCTGGGATGTGATACCAAACGCCACGGTTCCGCTCTCTGTCACGCTGCTTTTGAGCGTCCCGTGTTGTACAGTCTGTTCACTGTATGCCCACTGCTGGACGTTCTGCGCTGGTTTTATAAAAATCGTGTAGCATGCGGCCGCAATGATGACCGCAGCCACCGTACACAGGACTGCCAGGTTCTTTTTAGTCCTGCGCGACATCCGTGTTTTGGTCTGCTCTTCCTCGCTGCCCATGTTCCTCCTCCTCTCTGCCAATTATCGTATCTGAAAGTTCTCTCGGTCCGTCTCCAGAAGATGTATTTCCAGACGCATCTTCTCCAAATATCACATTTGCCGTCAGATTGGCGTCTATTCCGCTCACATCTCCCTGTAGGTTTACTGTCACCGTATAGCTGACCGACGTTCTGCTTTTTGATGAGGAGATGGGATTGATCGCCTCGATCACGCCGCTGTAGGTGCCGTGGTCAGATAAGACTACAGATGCCGTCTCACCGACATACAGTTTCGCAATGTCATCCTGACTTACCGACACGGACACAGAAATCTGATTTGGATTGCTGTATGCAAATATCATGCTTCCACCTGCGAGCGCCTGCCCCTCCTCTGCCATTAACATCAATACGGTTCCGCTCTCTTCCGTATTCAGATATCCGTCCCCCACGAGCGCTTCAAACATGGCAAGATTACTGTCTGCCTCCTTTTGGGCATCCAGCAGTCTGTCCAGGCTGTCTTTCAGACTTGTAAGCTCGGTCTCATAGTCATCTTGTGCCGTTTTGCCCTTCGCCACAGCGGTCTCATATACGGTCTTTGCATTCAAGGATTGCTTTTGATACGACACCTCCGCATCTGTAAAGTCCTCTCTTGCCGTCTCAAACTTGTTCAGCAGTTTTTGAAGCGTTAATTCCGCGGAAGCGATTTCTTCCTCATATTCCTCAAGGGCGGTCGTGTATTTTTCCTCAGCCTCCTCGGCCTCCTGTTCCAAAAGGTTTACGGTCTTGATAATCCAGTTTCTTTCATTGCGGGCATCCTGATTCGCCCGCTGCCCCATGTCGCCAAATCCTGCAAATTCATCACGATCTATTTGAGAAGATGTATCTTTGTCTTCTGCCTCCTCCTTTGGCTTTGTATCCGTGTCAGACTCCTTATTGGGGGACACAGGTTCATCTAA
This sequence comes from uncultured Lachnospiraceae bacterium, assembly GCA_910586405.1. Taxonomy (GTDB): domain Bacteria; phylum Bacillota; class Clostridia; order Lachnospirales; family Lachnospiraceae; genus COE1. The sequence goes on along the minus strand of CAJUII010000014.1, from coordinate 7,101 downwards.
CTCATCTTTTGCTCCAGACACTGCCCCTTCGCCTGCGGAACCACTCAACGTCATCACTCCCACTGTTCCCATACTCTCTGATGAACCGCTTTTGAGCTCATCTTCCGTCACTTCCCAATATTCCTTTCTCTCCGCACAAAGTTCTTTTGCCTCCTCGTATGCTTTTTTCAGATTGGCAATATCATAATCATCGTAAAAAGTATTATTTTGCACGCGATCGAGATATTCCTGATACGCTTGTTGCGCTTCTTCGTAAACTTTTGTAGCCTGTGCATACTCTGCATCTAGCTGTGCGATGGTGTCGTCATAAATCTGTTTGGCAAACTGTGCCTCAAGCATTGCTGTATCATAGGTATATTTTGCCTGCAATCTGCTCTCTCCGTCTGTAATCTGCCCGCTCCTGTAGGCAAGCTGTGCGCTCAGTGCCGCGGATTCCAATTCTTCCCTTGCATCCATGATACTTTCTTCGGTAAACTTTATGTACTTATCGCCTGCTTTGACACTGTCACCATTTGACAGATAGACTTCCTCGACATACAGGCTTGTGTCCTCCAAAAAATCAATCTCAAATGTAACTGCCTTCACGCCCACAGAGGTTGTTCCGGCCGCCATGACCATTCTCGAATCTCCATTAAAATTCCCGTTCATATTCTGGGCAAAATTCAATTCATCCATTTCCTTTGTGGAAGCCTTCTGTCTCGTTTTGATATAACTGCCAATACTTCCTGCTGCGATCGCAAAGACCAGAAGTCCCACCGCCGCGATGCCCATCCTGTTTTTCCATTTCCGCTTTTTTACCATCGCGTCCATTTCCTGAAACGCTTCCTCTTTCTTTTCCATAGAACACCTCTCCTGCCGGATATTGTAGAACAGTTCTTTTTAAGGTCGTGAATAAATACATCTGCCATCTGAACAACCACTGACTCCATTTCACATCCTCTTTTTCAAAACATGCTGGCACAACACAAATTTCAATCAGCGCAGCGCGTTGTACCTGCCTGTATGGTCCAAATCCTTATATGACACGCTGGAATACGCACAGTTTTGTTATAGAAACTTCTGCGTCTTCTGTCATAACAACTCAGATTGTGGAGTGATCTTTTGACAAGATGTATTTTTCACACGCCCATGAACAACTATACTGTGACTTCCTAAAATGTACTTAAAATAAATTGTGATTTTTGTTTGAACTATTTGAATATAAAAGCAGAAAACGAATGGTGTTTAATTACCATCCGTTTCCTTTTTTAAGGTATTTACATATTATAATATTTTTACTGCATATCCGCCAGCAAAGTCTGAACCTCAGCAAGAGACGGCATCACGCGCAGTGCCCCTTTTCTCGTGGTGATAATGGCTGCTGCCGCATTGGCAAACCGCAGCATCTCCGTGAGCCTTTCGCTGTCAAAATTGTCAAGCCCGTATTTTAGTATGTAATGCAGGCAGCAGGCGCAGAACGTATCTCCCGCCCCCGTGGTCTCCACAGTATTCTCCTGCAAAAAAGGCGCTACCTCCACACACAGGCGCTGATAATATGCCCGGCTTCCTTCCCTTCCCATAGAAAGCAAAATCATCGGTATCTGATACTGCCGGCGGAGCTGTTCAATGCCGCGATCGAACTCTTCCTCCCCAGTAAACCATTGAAGCTCATTATCTGATATTTTAAGCACATCGCATTGAGAAAGACCATACGCAACCTGCTCATGCGCCTCCTCCATGGACTTCCACAGCGGCGGTCTCAGATTCGGGTCAAACGAAAGGACTGCACCTGCGTCTTTTGCGATCTGGACAGCTTTTTTTGTGGCGGCGCGCACTCCCTCATGCGTCATGGAAAGTGTGCCGAAATGAAATACTTTTGTGTCGCCAATCAGTTTCTCTGGTATTTCTGCCTCCGTCAGCGCCATATCCGCCCCCGGGTTTCTGTAAAAAGAAAAGTCCCGGTCTCCATTCGAAGCGGTGTGGACAAGCGCCAGTGTCGTATGAATCTCCGTATCCATATATAAATTATCGGCATTGATTCCAACTTCTGTAACTGCTTTTATTAACTGTTCTCCAAAAAAATCTTTCCCAACCTTTCCAATAAATGCCGTCTTTTCCCCCAGCTTTGAGAGCATCGACAGCACATTGCAGGGCGCGCCTCCCGGATTTGCTTCGAATACCGGATTATTCTGCCTGCTTACACCGTTTTCCGTAAAATCAATCAACATCCATGGATACAGACTTCTTTTAAGTCTTTTAAGACAACGGGCTGTTGTTTCATGGTCGCTCTCCTTTACACAATGATCTGACGTCATTTTCCGTCAAAACAGCCTCAACTGTTCATACTCTGCCTTTCGCTCCAGCAGACACGGTACTTTTTGAAGCAATTCACCCGCTTTGCGCCTGTCAAATATCCATGGGATAAGTTCGCTCTCCTCCAGCACAAGCGGCATACGGTCATGGATGGGTTTCATGGAGGCGTTCGCCTGTGTAGTCAGGATTGTAAACCGGTCTCCATCTTCATAATGGTTATAGATTCCTGCCATAAAGAGCACTGGTTTTCCTTTTCGGTAAAAGATATTTTTTTCCTTATAGCGGTTCCATTCATAGAACCACGCTGCCGGTATCACAATGCGTCGGTACGCCACACCTTCTTGAAAAGTCTTTTTGTCCAGTACAGATTCACTTCTTGCATTAAATATGACTTGTTTCCCCTGAAAGCCCGGAAGTCCCCACCGCTTCATGCTGCATTCCAGCCCGGAACCTGACGCCGTCAAAACCGGCGCTATTTCTGTCGGATGGAGATCTCTTGCCTGCATCTGAAAATTTATGGAAGCTCTTTTCCGTACATTCTCCTCGGTCAGTTGGATAATCTTTTCAATCTCTTTTGCCGTCTCCTCATCTACATGATATCTGCCGCACACAGCCGCGCTCTCCTTTCCATGAGTCGGGCCTTTTAGCGAACCCCCTACTCATTTACAAACAGTTTCTAAGTATTTACCATCAGCAAGGTTATTATGTTCTGATAACCTTATCAAAATACAGATTATTTGCCTCAATCTCTTCCCATTGATCAATTTTTCCAAAATATGTTTCAGCCCCACTAGGAATGCTGCTGTTTCCTTTTGCATCTTCGGCAGAGGAGAAAAATAAAGATTCTGTGCGAACTTCCTCTGCGGTCTCCACGACCAGCATGTAAGCTGGTATTGTCAATTCCAGAACATAAACGGCAATGGGACCTTTATAGATTGGTTCAGCTCCATGCTCTTTCATCGTGTAGCAATGTTCCATTTTATCATTTCGTTCAATATTTTCCTTCGTTAAGCCAGCCCGCCAGTAACGCTTCATTTCAACGTGGATAAATTCCTCATACAAATCAAAAAACAGATTTAGCGCCTTCTCCTCATCACCATGACAGTATGTGAGCATATTATGACACCACCCGGCACATACACACTCCGTATGCAGACGAGCATCGGTAAAACTATGCATAAAATGAAAGTCCAGCGGAAACAAATTGCCACGCCAGCATACGCCAAGGTCGCGTTCGGCAGCTTGGTAGCCATGAAGAAAATGCAGCAAGGGCGTAATCGCCTTACTGCCAAGAAACATTCCCGGGCGCGTTTGAATTTGTCGAATCATCCGATGCAGGCTAGGCTTTTCATCTTTCCAAGGAATAGGAATCTCATATGTTACAGACTGCATATCTATACCTCCTCATAAGTGAATCCATCATTTTGTCTCACATGAATATACGCCGATTCTGCGGCTCTTATTTCATTGATAGCTTCCTTAGGCACTATATCCTATTTATAGTATAACATTTTCTTCGAAAAACGTACAACAATTTATTCTATTCTTATACTGCCCCCCTGTCTTGTCCCGCATGTCTATTTATGATAAAATTTTGGTGGTGTGAACCGCTCACAACCGCAATTCGTATCAACTGTTTTTTCACAGATATGATATACTGGTCGTAAGGAGTTTGATCATGAAATCTGCAATGTCATTTGATAAAGTCTTAGAATACATAGAAGAAAATTTGTATGAGGATATCTGTCTGGATCAACTTGCTTCGGCAGCAGGATATTCAAAATATCATTTTTTGCGCTTGTTTAAGAAAACATTTGATATGACGCCGCTGGAATACGTGCGCAGGCGAAGGATCACAGAAAGCGCCCGCGATCTTGCAGATACCGATGAATTGATATCTCAGATTGGTTATAAACATGGGTTTAATTCCAAGGAAAATTTTACAAGAGCCTTTCAGTCGGAGCATCATATATGTCCATCAGAATATAGAATGACTGACAACAGTTTGAAGCTGCTTCACCGAAACAAACCAGAACAGGACGCTTTGACATTGGTTCCAACAATCACAGTGCTAGAACCGTTCAGCGCAACAGTGTTTCAAAGTGACGAGGAGGAGCCTGCAAGATTTTGGAACAAATATAACTGCGGAGGATTTTCGAAGAGATTATCCGGCGGCACAGCACAGATGGATTACGGCTTTTCAGTGTGGAATTTTGAGCAGGGTAAGCTTGACTATTACGCTGGAATCCTGACAGAATATGCCAAGGGAAACGTATCGGGAACGATACAGCTCAATGTGAACGGCGGACTGTATGCGGTATTTGACACACCTAAGGCAGACAAGTATACCTTTGTCAATACCATACGCAGGACATGGGATTATATCATGCATGAATGGATTCCGCAGAGTGCATATGAATATCTTGGCGATTGTGATTTTGAGACATACAGAGAATGCAGCAGGGAATTTTCGGAACAGATATTTATTCATATCAGGAAACGAAAAGAGGGTTGAATCAAGTTCGCTGTAGTATATAAGAAACACTTTATCATCATGAAAGACAAAAAGGAGAGAAAATTATGGCAGAAATCAAGAAAGTTTTCAGAGAAGAAATCCCTGCGATGCGGTTCATCGGAAAAAAATATCACGATTACAGCGGCTGGGGCGAGTGGTTTGCAAACGGCTGGTTTGAGACCATAGAGAACAGCATGGGCGGAACGGATAAAATTCTTAAAATCTGGGAAAACGGCGGGGCGTATGTCGGTTTGGAATGCCGAAAAAACGGTGCGCTTCTGGAATACTGGATTGGAATGTTTACGCCCGAAAATACAGCTATTCCAGAAGGGTTTGCGCATCTCGACTTCCCGAAGTCAAGCCTTGGAACCTGCTGGGTCTACGGCAAGGAAGAAGAAGTGCATGGCGCTGTAGGGAATTGCTTGGAATCCCTTCGCAATGCAGGTATGCAAATCGCTGTTGATGACAACGGCATTGAGAGATCTTTTGAGAACTGTCTGTGCCCCCGCTTTACAACGCCTGATGCAAAGGGAAATATTATCCTAGATTACTGCTGCTTTGTGAAGTAGCATTTATTTTCTACTACCAGTTGAATTTATTTGATGAACTAACCGACACGGTTATGGTTTTTTCAAATTACTATGGTAAAATGGAGTCAGCAGAAAAGAAAACCGCCCAAAGGCATAAGGTGTAGACTTCTTTAGAGCTGACATAACTGATTTTCGCGCAACCGACTACTATGACATTGTTTTTAGCAGCGGCGTGTTTCACTTTATTCCGCCCAAGATACGAGACGAAATTACCACAAACCTGAAAGAATACACAACGCGAAACGGCATACATGCAATCAATGTATTTGTAGATAAACCGTTTGTGGCAGTTGCGCCGGATAAAGATGCCAACCGGTTTCGCTGGACTACCGGAGAACTTTTTATGCTCTATCATGATTGGAAACTGCACAGGACAGAAGAAGTTATTTTTGACTGCAATAGCGGCGGAATCCCGCATCAGCATTGCATGGATATTATGATTGCGGAAAGGGTAGAATAATTCTATGAAATTACAAGCAGTATTTCCTTTCACCTGCCTGTCATTCTCCGCAACGGAACAATTCTTGCCAATCCTCTGACCAAGGAAGAATTCGAGATCTTGGTGTTTGGAAAAGAATTGCAGCACATACGGCAGGCTTTAGCTGACACCGCTATCCCCGGATTTGCAACTGCTTATTTTGGCTCGAATGAAATAAAATTATGCTTGGCTGGAAGAACAAATGAAGGTTTTCAGGATTATTTGCAAAACCATTCTTCGGACAGCCGTATTCATATGGTTGATACGAAAGAGCAATTATACGAGGGGAAAACGTGCTATTTTACATTTATCGCCCTCAGAGATGAATTGCAGCCCCTTTATGAACGTGTAAAACAGATTGCGGGAATCCATTGTGTTTTTCAACAGGATAAATACAGACCAGAATACTGGTTAGAACTATGTCCGGGAAATGCAACCAAGGCAGCCGCAATTCAAAGAGTAAAACAGCTATGCGGCTGCCAAAAGGTAATTGTATTTGGTGATTCAGCAAATGATATTTCCATGTTTCAAATGGCAGATGAATCGTATGCAACACAAAATGCGATTGACGAACTAAAGGAAATTGCTACGGGAATCATTGAGAGCAATCAAACTGATGGTGTGGCAAAATGGTTAGCGGCGCATCTGTGAGCAATGGTGGTAGTTGGTAATGGGGTTCGTACCAGTATCACTTATCATCATTTTCGGGTATCCCCTGCATTGCCAAATCAACGATCTCATAAACACTTGCATTATCAGGTAAACCAACTAACTCAGGATAAAATATCAAATCAGTCCCTCCCGGATGGTTAATGCTCTTATTAAATTTTACTGCCAACGCATCTTGTTCCTTTGCAGTTAACATTCTTTTGGTCGTTTTATTATACATAGTCATTAATGCTTCCGTTAAATCAATCAATTCTTCTCTGGACATTTTTTGTTTTGTAGTTATCTCCTCTCTTTCTAAAAACTCATACTTTTTTAAATTTCCCGTATCATCAATATTATGATAAAAATCATTTCCGGGTATCCCCTTCATTGCCAAATCAACGATCTCATAAACACTTGGATTATCAGATAAACCAACTAATTCGGGATAAAATATCAAATCAGTCCCCCTTGAATGATTAATGCTGTCCTTAAATTTGATTAGCAATTTATCAAATTCCTCATCAGTTAACATCCTTTTGGTTGTTTTATTATACCTAGCCATTATTGTTTCCGTT
>CAJUII010000013.1:12927-54671 GCA_910586405.1 uncultured Lachnospiraceae bacterium | reverse complement strand
CTCCTTCAATCCTCTTTACAACCCTTATATATTAATTATTTATACTCCCCTTAATGAAAAACGACCTTATAACGGTCGTTTTTCTATTTTTATGCACACGAGTAGGGGAGAAGGTCATTCCCCTACTCGATTTCATGATAATCTAAGAACTATTCAGGCTATCGATTGTGCCACCAGCTCCGAAACGAACGAATCAAAAAGCCTGCCAGCATCAAGACAATGATATATGGCGCCAGAAATAAAAAGACCCGAAACACCAGCAAAACCACCAATATCACAATACAGGTGACAAGCCAGCCCGGAAGCTTCCTGCGCTTGTCACCATCCTCTGATTCATATGTTTCCTCTGTCGTCCGCGCCGAATTATGGTTGCCAAAATTCCCAAAGGTACTGGCATTTTCTGCCGCTCCGCTCCATCGATCTCGGTTCCTCGTCGCAAACTTACTGCTCTCCTCAATCGTTTTTGCCAAAAGTCTTGGGTCTCCCAGCGCGCACAGCACATCGGACTCACTTTTTCCCGCTGCTGTTTGGCTGTTTATATAAGTTCTGTAATAATTTACATTATCCTGTATCAAATTCTCTGAAACTTTTCCATCCAGCGCATCGCGAAATTGCCTTAAAAATTCCTCACAGTTCATAAATACCCCCAACGATCTGCCTATGCCTGATCCATTCCTCTGCCCATTGTCAACTTTTTCACATATACCGCAGGTTCTTTTTTCATATCGACCATGTCCCTGAATGCATGAAGCACCATCCTGTCTTTGTTGCAGGCTTCTGTGTTCTTGCCGGAATCTCTGCTGAGATTGTATCTGTCCATCTGCCATATGTACAGATCTGTCAATCCATATCCCTCACAGTGTACCTTGTCCATGAGATAACGATGCTCCAGATAGAATACAAGCTCCTCTGTCAGCTCTGAGTCAAATACAAGCTCCTCCCACAGTGCATCACACCACTGTCTTGTCTCGCCTACCGTCTCTCCCAATGTCAATAATCTCTCATACGCCTTGATGCGTCTGGCATCGTACAATATTCCCGCCATATCACTGCCCCACTTTTCTATACAATAATGACTGTTTGTCTTTACTGAATAATTCCATCATATCATACGAAGTGGATAAGGTAAATGAACGAAATATAAAATTTCAAAAAACTTGTGCAACTGATCTGCCCAAAACCAGCTCGCCGCTCATCATACACTGCACAATCGGCGTTGCTCGTGGATTCTCAATCAGACTGATCAACTTCTCTGCTGCCATACTTCCGATTCCTCTTGTATCCTGCCGATACGTAGTGAGCTGCGGCTCTAGCTGGGCAGCAATCATAATGCCGTCATACCCTGCAATAGAGATGTCATCCGGCACCCGCAGTCCTCTGTCCTTAATCGCATTCATGCCACCAATCGCAGAATAATCATCGGCATATAAGATACAAGACGGTCTCCGGCTCAGATTCAGCAATTTGCTGGTAAGCATTCCCGCAGCACCGGAATCCCTGTATTTTCCTTTTTGCAGCAACTCCTCCCGCACTGGTATGTTATTGTTTTCTAAAAAGCGATAATATGCAGACACCCTGTTTGATGTCACCATAGAAGCCTCTCCACAGATATAGGCAATCTCTCTGTGTCCCTGCGCATATATATAAGAAAGCAGCTTCTCCATACCTGTTACATTGTCCGACATCACAGAGATTCTTCTATTATATAGATAATCGACCGTCACCACAGGCAAGTCGCTGTCCAAAAGCGCTGTCACCTCTGGGTCGCTGTAATCTGCAACTGCAATCATCACGCCGTCCATTCCTCTGTAAATCGTGTGTTCCAAGTATGACATTCTGTCCTTTCGGCTCTTGGAATTTGACAGGAATGTAATATCGTACCCCCTGTGTTCTGCTGTCGCTCTGAAATATTCAAGAATTTGTGAAAAGTAGTCATGTGTCAGCCCGCTGCCAGAATCCTCCCGATACAATACGCCCAGATTGTATGAACGATTTGTCTTTAATGCCCTTGCGGACGCATTGGGATGATAGCCCAGTTCTCTTGCTGTGCTCCGCACCCGCTGCTTGGTCTCCTCCCCAATATCTCCCTGATCATTCAACGCTTTGCTGACAGTGGCAACTGACACTCCACATGCGGCAGCAATATCCTTCATGGAAACCATATGACTTTCCTCTCCTTTCAGTAAGTTCGAAATCGTTTTCGCATGATTATCATATACTATATTGCATAATATTTCAATGAAATTTATATATTATTTTGTATTTTTTCACCTATTTTATCTATTGATAGCATTATCAAAATTCAATAAATCCTCATTACTTAATCGCATTGCCAAAAATCACTTGATTTTCATTTTATTCTGTGATAAATTAATCCTATCTATTTTACTTAAACGTTTTCGTAAACAGATTCTTAAAACAAAGAAAAGGAGAAATACATTATGAAATTTGGATATTTTGATGACGCCAACCGCGAATATGTCATTACCACGCCCAAAACCCCGCTGCCCTGGATCAACTATCTGGGATGTCGGGACTTTTTCTCACTGATTTCAAACACCTGCGGCGGTTACACCTTCTACAAGGACGCAAAACTCCTGCGCCTGACACGTTACCGCTACAATGATGTTCCCTATGACGCCAACGGAAAGTATTTCTACATAAAGGATGGCGACGCTGTCTGGAATCCAGGATGGCAGCCGACAAAGACTGCGCTCGACGCCTATGAGTGCCGCCATGGAATCGGTTACAGCCGCTTTATGGCCTCAAAAAATAATGTGCAGGCCTCTGTTCTCACCTTTGTCCCAATGGATGACAACTGTGAACTCTCCCAGATCAAGCTCAAAAATACCGGTACTTCGGAGAAGCAAATATCTCTGTTTTCTTATGTGGAGTGGTGCCTGTGGAATGCCGATGATGATTCGAGAAACTTTCAGCGGAATCTGAGCACCGGCGAGGTGGAGGTCGTTGGCTCGACCATCTATCACAAGACAGAGTATCGCGAGCGCCGCAATCACTATGCCATCTACACTGTCAACACCGATATAGACGGCTTTGATACCATCCGCGAAAATTTCATCGGCACGTACAACGGCGCTGACAAGCCTGATGCTGTGTTCGCCGGCAAATGCACAAATTCGATCGCGAGCGGCTGGTCTCCAATCGCCGCACACCAGATTGATATCACACTGGCGCCAGGCGAAGAAAAATCGTATGTGTTCCTTCTCGGTTATCTGGAAAATCCTAACGAAGAGAAATTCGAGGCGCCAAATGTGGTGAACAAAAAACCCGCAAATGACATGATCGCAAGATATCGTACAGACAGCGATGTAGACAGGGCCTTCGCAGCATTAAACACCTATTGGCAAGACCTGCTTGGCCGCTATGTCGTGACATCCTCCAATGACAAAGTGAACCGTATGGTCAATATCTGGAATCAATATCAGTGCATGGTCACATTCAACATGAGCCGCTCTGCCTCTTACTATGAATCTGGTATCGGGCGAGGAATGGGCTTTCGCGACTCCTGCCAGGATCTGCTCGGCTTCGTGCATCTGATTCCTGACCGCGCAAGAGCACGCATCATCGATATCGCCTCCACACAGTTTCAGGACGGCAGCGCCTACCACCAGTATCAGCCCCTCACCAAAAAAGGCAACGCGGATATCGGCAGCGGTTTCAATGACGACCCGCTCTGGCTGATCGCAGGGACAAGCGCCTACATCCGCGAGACGGGCGATCTGTCCATCTTAAATGAAATGGTGCCTTATGACAATGACATGCATGCCGCAACATCATTGATGGAACATTTAAAACGCTCTTTTGACTACATTGTAAAGCACAAGGGACCGCACAATCTGCCGCTCATCGGGCGCGCAGACTGGAATGACTGTCTGAATCTCAACTGTTTCTCTGAGCATCCGGGCGAATCCTTCCAGACATTCGGTCCAAGTGAAGGTCCTGTCGCTGAGTCTGTATTTATCGCCGGCATGTTTGTCAAATACGGCGAAGAGTATGCACAGCTCGCAGAGCTGCTCGGCGATGACGCAGAGGCAAAACGCGCAAGAAACGAGATTGCCATCATGTACGATGCTGTGCTCAAGGACGGCTGGGACGGCGAGTGGTTTGTGCGGGCATACGACGCGCACAGCAATAAGGTCGGCTCCAAGGAGTGCGAGGAAGGTCAGATTTACATCGAGCCGCAGGGTTTCTGTGTACTTGCAGGCATCGGTGTCAAGGAAGGTCTCGCAGAAAAAGCGCTCAACGCCGTGCGAGAACGGCTAGATACCCAATATGGTATTATGCTTTTGCAGCCTGCCTACACAAAGTATCATATCGAGCTGGGTGAAATCTCCTCCTACCCGCCCGGATACAAAGAGAATGCTGGAATCTTCTGCCACAACAACCCGTGGGTTTCCATCGCAGAGACTGTGCTTGGTCACGGCGACAGAGCGTTTGAGATCTACCGCAAAACATGCCCCGCCTATGTAGAGGAATTCAGCGAGATTCATAGGACAGAACCATATGTATACGCACAGATGGTCGCAGGACGCGACGCAAAATACCACGGCGAGGCAAAAAACAGCTGGCTCACCGGAACTGCCGCATGGACATTCACCAATATCTCTCAATACATCCTTGGCGTGTACCCTACGCACAAGGGACTCCGAATAGACCCCTGTGTCCCTGCGGGATTTGGTGATTTCAAGCTGACGAGACGTTTTCGGGATGTGACATATCATATCACAGTCAAGAATCCAGCCGACGTCCAGAAGGGTGTCGTCTCTATGACCGTGGACGGCGTAAAGACGGATGGCTGTGTCATCCCACTTGCCTTTGGTAAAACTGACGTGTATGTCGAGGTGCTTATGGGTTAATGCGGCTGTCTGTCTGCCTCACCCGCGCTGATATCGGTGTACATGTCAAGCAGACCCACTGTCTCTGTGGCAGGTCTGCCGTAACTGTGGCAGCACTTGTGCGACACAGCTTTTGCATCCTCAGCATTGTCGTCAAAAATGACACTCATACGAGCTGCCCCATGTGCCAGCTCACTGTCGAGATGCTTTAATATTTCATCAATCATAGTTTCATTAGGCTCCATAACACTACCTCCATCTTTCATAGACCAAACAACAAACCAACCAGTCGGACTGCCAATGCGCACACCCATGCAATCGCACACTGGCCAAACACCATGATCACCGCTGATTTCCCGCCCAGCTCCCGCTTCACGGAAGCGATTGCCGCCACGCACGGCGTGTAGAGCAGACAGAACACCAAAATGCTTGCCGCCGTCAGCGGCGTGATCGCCGCGAGAAGATTCGCTGTGCTGCCATACAATACAGACAGGGTTGACACAACGCTCTCCTTTGCCATAAATCCTGTCATCAATGCCGTGGAGATGCGCCAGTCGCCAAATCCCAGCGGTGCAAACACAGGCGCCAGCACACCGGCAGCCATCGCCAGAATACTGTCCTGCGAATCCGTGACCACATTCAGGCGCAGATCAAAGGTCTGCAAAAACCAGATGAGTATCGTCGCGGCAAAAATGACCGTAAATGCCCTTTGCAGAAAGTCTTTTGCCTTCTCCCACAAAAGCTGCGCCACATTTCTAGCCCCTGGCATACGGTAATTGGGCAGCTCCATGACAAACGGTACCGCCTCTCCTTTAAAGCGAAACCTTCGCATGACCAGCGCTGTGAGGATTCCAACGAGGATACCGGTAAAATACAGTCCTATCATGACAACAGCTCCCCTGCCTGGAAAAAACACCGCGGTAAAAAATGCATAGATCGGAAGCTTTGCCGAACAGCTCATAAACGGTGTCAGCAAGATTGTGAGCTTCCTGTCACGCTCTGACGGAAGCGTCCTGCTCGCCATCACGCCTGGAACGGTGCAGCCAAACCCAATCAGCATCGGAACAATACTTCTGCCGGACAGTCCAATCTTGCGCAGAAGCTTATCCATGACAAACGCCACTCTCGCCATATATCCGCTGTCCTCCAGCATGGACAGGAAAAAGAACAGCGTCACGATCGTTGGCAGAAAGCTCAGCACACTCCCCACACCGTTAAAAATCCCGTCAATGACAAGCGACTGGAGCACATCATTTACCCGCCCCGCCTCCATCGCCATCGCAACGGTATCTGTCAACATCCCGATCGCTATATCCAAAAGACTAGAGAGCCCCGCCCCCACGACATGAAAGGTGAGCCAGAACACTGCTGCCATAATGGCAACAAAAGTCGGGATGGCTGTGTACTTTCCTGTCAGGATGCGGTCAATTGCCGCACTGCGCACATGTTCTCTGCTCTCGTGCGGTTTGACGACCGTCTCTTTGCAGATTTTACTGATAAATGAAAATCTCATGTCCGCTATGGCAGCAGCACGGTCCAGCCCCCGCTCCTTTTCCATCTGGCAGATAATGTGCTCTAGCGTCTCCTGTTCATTGAGGTCCAGCTTGAGCAGTTCAAGCACTCGCGCATCTCCCTCTGCGAGTTTGGCGGCAGCAAAACGGACAGGGATTCCCGCAGCAGCCGCGTGATCGTCAATCAGATGCATAATACCATGCAGACACCGATGCACTGCCCCGCCGTGGTCCTCCGCATCACAAAAGTCCTGCCTGCCAGGGCGCTCCTGATACTTTGCCACGTGGAGTGCGTGATCAATCAGCTCATCGATCCCCTCATTCTTCGCTGCAGAGATCGGTATGACAGGAATCCCCAGTAATCCCTCCAGCTCATTTACTCTGACAGAACCACCGTTGTCCCACACTTCATCCATCATATTGAGCGCAAGCACCATCGGAATATCCAGCTCCAAAAGCTGCATTGTCAGATACAGATTTCTCTCTATATTCGTCGCGTCCACGATATTGATGATCCCTCTGGGATTTTCATTCAAGACAAACTGTCTGGTCACAATCTCCTCACTCGTGTAGGGTGATAGGGAATAGATGCCCGGCAAGTCTGTCACAAGTGTATTCGGCCTGCCCTTGATACTGCCGTCCTTTCGGTCTACTGTCACGCCCGGAAAATTGCCCACATGCTGATTCGAGCCCGTCAACTGGTTAAAGAGCGTTGTCTTTCCGCAGTTCTGATTCCCCGCCAGCGCAAAGGTCAGATGTTCTCCTTCTGGAAGTGGGTTCTCGCCCTCCTTCACATGGTATTTTCCCCCCTCCCCCAATCCTGGGTGTTGTGCCTTGCGGCGCAGCTGCTTTGGCGTGCCGGCACGAAGTTCCTGCCCCGCCTCATGTACCTTTTCAATGACAATCTTCTCGGCATCCGCCAGTCTCAGGGTCAGCTCATAGCCGTGAACCCGAAGCTCCACCGGGTCGCCCATCGGCGCGTATTTCACCATTGTAACCTCCACGCCTGGTATCACGCCCATATCCAGAAAATGCTGCCGCAGCGCGCCCTCACCGCCCACTGAAACCACCATTGCTGCCTTTCCAATTGGTAATTCTTTTAATGTCATGATGTCCTCTCCCCCGTAAATCCTTTACATCCATCCGCGTGTACAGAGTACGCAGCTCGTGCGTATTCCTGTTATGAAAGAACCTTTACAGTAAATTTATGCAAACACATTATAGCAAAATTCACGATCTTTTGCAAATTATGCCTTCAAAAAGATTGTGGAAAAACAAATCTCATTGAAATGTCTGTGCACATCAAAAGGCCGTCATTGCGACAGCCTTTTGACAGCCAGATTCTCACTGAACATACATATTTGAGTACCCCATTAAACTCTCATCGACCTCGCGCGCGCACTCGCGTCCCTGTCGAATTGCCTTGACCACAAGCGATTGTCCTGTATGCATGTCGCCCGCGACAAAGATGTTCTCCACACTGGTTCTGTATCTGCCCGGCTCTGTCTTTACATTCGAGCGGGCATCCACCGCAAGGTTAAAAGCATCTGTGACATACTTCTGACTGCCAAGGAATCCCGCCGCGATCAAGACAAGCTGCGCTTCAAGCACCTGTTCGCTCCCCTCGATCTCCCGCATATTCATTCTGCCAGTCTCTGGGTCTTTTTCCCATAGGAGCTTCACAATCTTCACACCGCTTAAATTGCCGTCCTTATCCTTTAGAAACTCCTTGACCGTAGATTCATAGATGCGCGGATCCTGCCCAAACAGTGCGATTGCCTCCTCCTGTCCGTAATCTGTCTTACTGACTTTAGGCCACTCCGGCCATGGATTACTGTCTGCTCTGGAGTCTGGCGCTTTGGGCATCATTTCGATTTGAGTGACGGATTTTGCGCCAAGCCTGATCGCTGTGCCCACACAGTCATTTCCTGTATCACCGCCTCCGATAATCACAACAGCCTTTCCTTTTGCGGAGACATAGGCATGATCTGCCAGCTTCGTATCCAGAAGGCTCTTTGTAACGCCCGTGAGAAAATCCACTGCAAAATATATCTCCTTTGCATCCCGCCCCGGTACATTGAGATCCCTCGGATTGGAGGCGCCGCACGCAAACACAATCCGGTCAAATCCCTCCACAAGCTTCTTGGACTTGACATCGCGCCCGATATCCGTGTTGGTAAAAAACTGAACACCCTCCTCCTTCATCACCTGAATCTTGCGTTCAATGATGTGTTTTTCAAGCTTCATATTGGGAATCCCATACATCAAAAGTCCGCCGAGTCGGTCACTGCGCTCAAACACAGTGACATTGTGTCCCCGCTTGTTTAGCTGATCCGCCACAGCAAGCCCTGAAGGACCGCTTCCAATCACGGCGATGGTTTTATTCGTTCGGACTTTGGGCGGTCTTGCAGCTGCCAGCCCAGTCTTGTAAGCATTCTCTATAATGGCATATTCATTTTCTTTCGTCGCGACCGCATCCCCGTACAGTCCGCAGGTACAGGCATGCTCGCAGAGCGCCGGACATACCCTCGCTGTAAATTCAGGAAAATTATTGGTCTTTTTGAGCCGATTATAGGCACGCTCCCAGTTTCCTGTGTAGACCAGGTCATTCCATTCCGGCACCAGATTGTGCAGCGGACAGCCCGATGTCATCCCAGCGATCGTCATCCCTGCTTGGCAAAAGGGCACGCCGCACTCCATGCATCTAGCGCCCTGTTTCTGCTGCTCCTCCATAGGAAGATGGTCATGAAATTCGTTGAAGTGTTTGATTCTCTCCTTTGGCGCTTCTGCCGTGGAAGTTTTCCTCTCATAATCTAAAAATCCTGTAGGTTTTCCCATCTCACAATGTCCTCCTGTATTATTTGTGCGTGTTGGCGTAGAATGCCTCAATCTGTGCCTGCTCCGCGCTGAGCCCCTTTTCCTCCATCTGCACGATCGTTTTGAGCATCCGGTCATAATCGTATGGAATAATCTTCTTAAACTTTGGCAGATAAGTGCCAAAATCTGCCAGAATTGCTCTGCCTTTTGCAGAATTAGTGCAGTTTACATGTTCCTCTATCATCTCTTTTAACTCGATTACATCGTATTTATTCGTAATCTCACTCATGGATATCATCTCTTTGTTGACGCGCATATACAGGTCATTCTCTTCGTCGAGTACATACGCGATTCCGCCGCTCATACCCGCCGCAAAATTTTTGCCTGTGCCGCCTAGCACCACAACGCGCCCGCCTGTCATATACTCACAGCCGTGATCGCCCACGCCCTCGACAACCGCAAGTGCACCGGAATTTCTGACACAGAACCGCTCTCCGGCTACACCGTTGATAAATGCCTTGCCGCTCGTCGCGCCGTACAGCGCCACATTGCCTACAATGATATTCTCGTCCTGCCTAAATCGGCTCTCCTTGGGTGGATAGACAATCAGCTTACCGCCCGATAAGCCCTTGCCAAAATAGTCATTGGAATCTCCCACCAGCTCCAGTGTGAGTCCATTTGGTATAAACGCGCCGAAGCTCTGCCCTCCTGCGCCATGACAACAAACATGAAACGTATCCTCCTCCAGCGTATCATGATACTGCTTGGTGATCTCGGAGCCAAATATTGTGCCAAAAGAGCGGTCTGTATTTGTGACTTCTATCTCAAGGCTTTTCTTTCTGCCCGCTGCAAGCGCACCGCCAAGCTGCTTTAACAAAACTTTCTCATCAAGCGTCTTTTCCAGCTCAAAGTCATAGACTTGCTTGGGATCAAACACTGCCTTCTCTGCCTGATAAGGATTGTTCAAGATCAGGCTCAAATCCAGGTTCACAGTTCCCGCGGGCAGCGTCTCTTTCCTTTTTAGCAAATCAGTCCGTCCCACCAAATCATCAACGGTTCTGACACCGAGCCTTGCCATGTACTCCCGAAGCTCCTGCGCGATAAATTTCATGAAATTCATGACATATTCCGGCTTGCCCTGGAAGCGTTTGCGCAGTTCTGGATTCTGTGTCGCAATGCCTGCCGGGCATGTGTCGAGATTGCACACGCGCATCATCACGCAGCCCATTGTCACCAGCGGTGCAGTTGCAAACCCAAACTCCTCGGCGCCTAGCATCGCAGCGATGGCAACATCACGGCCTGTCATCAGTTTCCCGTCTGTCTCGATGCGTACCTTGCTTCTCAATCCGTTCTGAATCAAAGTCTGGTGTGTCTCTGCAAGACCAAGCTCCCACGGCAGTCCGGCATTGTGAATAGAACTCTTTGGCGCCGCGCCTGTTCCGCCGTCATAGCCCGAGATCAATACTACCTGAGCACCTGCCTTTGCCACACCTGCCGCAACGGTTCCGACGCCCGCCTCCGATACCAGCTTAACGCTGATTCTCGCATCTTTATTCGAATTTTTGAGGTCATAAATCAATTGTGCCAAATCCTCTATAGAATAAATATCATGATGCGGCGGCGGCGAAATCAAACCAACGCCGGGTGTGGAGTGTCTCGTCTTCGCCACCCACGGATATACTTTGCCTGCCGGCAGATGTCCGCCCTCGCCGGGCTTTGCCCCCTGCGCCATCTTGATCTGGATTTCCTGCGCGCTCACCAGATATTTGCTCGTCACACCGAACCGTCCGCTTGCTACCTGTTTGATTGCTGAACAGCGGTTGAGTCCGTCCGCGCTGATCACCATGCGGTCCAAATCCTCTCCGCCCTCGCCGGAGTTGGATTTGCCATGAAGCATATTCATTGCGATCGCAAGCGTTTCATGTGCCTCTTTTGATATCGATCCATACGACATTGCCCCCGTCTTGAAGCGCGTGACAATGCTCTCCACACTCTCTACCTCGTCGATGGGAATACTTTTCTTGGGATATTGAAACTCCATTAGTCCCCGAATATTGCGAACACTGTTCTCATCGTCAATCATACCCGAATACTGTTTAAACAGTTCATAGTCCCCTCTCTGTGTGGACTGCTGCAACAGATGAATCGTGGCAGGATTATACAGATGCTCCTCCCCGCCGCCGCGCGATTTATGGTGTCCGGGACTGTCCAGTGTCAGATCTGTCGCAAGCCCCAGCGGGTCAAAGGCAAGCGAGTGCAATGCGTCCACTTCCTTTGCAATGTCCTGTAAGGTTATTCCGCCCACTCTGCAAACGGTATTGGTAAAATATTTGTTCACAACATCCGCATCTATGCCGATCGCCTCAAAAATTTGGGATCCCTGATAAGACTGAATCGTAGAAATTCCCATTTTAGACGCAATTTTGACTATGCCGTGCAAAATCGCATCATTGTAGTCGTCCACTGCGGCGTGATAATCCTTTTCCAGCATTCCGTTGTCGATCAGCTCCTTGATCGTCTCCTGTGCCAGATAGGGATTCACCGCACAGGCGCCATAGCCTATGAGTGCCGCAAAATCATGCACTTCTCTCGGCTCGGCAGACTCGATAATCAGCGCGACACTCGTACGCTTCTTGGTGCGTATCAAATGCTTCTGCATCGCGGATACGGCAAGCAGGGAGGGAATTGCCACATGGTTCTCATCCACGCCGCGGTCCGAGAGAATCATGATGTTGACACCCTGGCGGTAAGCGCGGTCAGCCTCTACGTACAGATGATCGATCGCGCGCGCCAGGCTGGTATTCTTGTAGTATATGATCGGTATGACCTCAACCTTGAACCCTTCGCGCTTCATATTTTTGATCTTTAAGAGGTCCGTGATGGTCAGAATCGGATTGTTGACCTTTAACACATTGCAGTTTTTTTCTGTATCATGCAGAAGGTTTCCGTCCTTTCCTATGTATATGGTGGTCGATGTGACCACCTCCTCACGGATTGCATCAATCGGCGGATTTGTCACCTGTGCAAACTGCTGCTTGAAATAGTGTGATAGTTGATGATGCGTTCTTGACAATACTGGTATCGGCGTATCGACGCCCATCGCGCCGATACTCTCCCCGCCGTTTTTCGCCATCGGCAGGATGCTGGTCTTAAGCTCGTCATAAGTGTAGCCGAATGCCTTCTGCATACGTTGTCTCTCCTCATCCGAGAACGCCGGCACTCTCACATTCGGAATCTTTAACTCCTTTAAGGTGACAAGGTTTGAATCCAGCCATTCACCATAAGGATGACTTTTGGCATATTTTTCTTTGAGGGTGTCGTCGTCAACCACTTCGCCCTTTACAGTGTCCACCAGAAGCATTTTACCAGGGCGCAGTCTGTCCTTTTTGATAATCCTGGAGGCATCGATTGGCAGCACACCGACCTCCGATGACAGAATCAACTGATCATCGCAAGTAATATAGTAGCGGGAAGGTCTGAGCCCGTTTCTGTCCAGCACAGCACCCATGATATCTCCATCTGAGAACAGAATGGACGCCGGACCATCCCACGGCTCCATCATTGTCGCATAGTATTGATAAAAATCCTTCTTGGACTGAGACATCGTCTTGTTATTTGCCCACGGTTCTGGAATTGTAATCATCACTGCAAGCGGAAGCTCCATGCCGCTCATCACCAGAAATTCCAACGTATTGTCAAGCATGGCAGAATCAGACCCATGTGCGTTGACGACTGGCAGTACCTTGTGAAACTCATGGCTCAAAAACGCAGATTCCATATTTTCCTCACGCGCAAGCATCTTATCCACATTGCCTCGAATCGTATTGATCTCACCGTTATGTACGATCAAGCGGTTCGGATGTGCCCGCTCCCAACTCGGATTGGTGTTGGTGGAAAAACGAGAGTGCACGATTGCAATCGCAGATTGATAATCCTCGCACTGCAAATCTTTAAAAAATGTCCGAAGCTGCTCTACGAGGAACATTCCTTTGTAGACGATGGTTCTGCTGCTCAATGATACCACATAGGTATTATCAGAGCTCTGCTCAAAAACGCGCCTTGCGATGTAGAGCTTTCTGTCAAAGGCAAGCCCCTTCTCCACAGCCATCGGTTTCTTGACAAATGCCTGCATGATACAGGGCATACACTCTACCGCCTTATGCCCCAGCACTGTCGGCACGCATGGCACTTCACGCCATCCGAGAAATTCCAGCCCCTCCTTCTCAACGATGATCTCAAACATCTTTTTTGCCTGATTTCGCTTGAGCTCATCTTGTGGAAAGAAGAACATACCCACACCGTACTCGCGCTCTCCGCCAAGAGTGATGCCAAGGGGAATTGTGACCCTGACAAAAAATTCATGGCAGATCTGAACCAAAATCCCTACGCCGTCACCGGTCTTTCCCTCTGCATCCTTGCCGGCTCTGTGCTCCAGATTCTCTACGATCTTCAAGGCATTCTCCACAGTCTCACGCGTCTTTGTGCCTTTGATATTGACAACCGCGCCAATCCCACAGTTATCATGTTCAAATTCTGGCCGGTGAAGCGGCGCTTTGGGAACTTTCATCTTTGCATCAAACATCTCATTCTCTCCTTCTCTTTACGCACTTTTCAACAAAAAGCAACCAAAAAACAGTTATAAACCGCCTTTGGTTGCTTGGAAATCGAATATTATTTTTGCTATATTTTTATATTATATTTAATTTCAATAGATTTGTAAAGTCCTTTTCTGATTTTTCATATTTTTTAGTATTTTTCACCCCACCTGACCCTGAATCTGCCCATAAAATTCCAGCAGATTATCCATATACTGCCGTTTGGTCTCCATCGATGGATGCACATAGCGGTTCAGGGTAATCTGCACATCGGAATGTCCCAAGATCTCACTGAGGCTCTTGACATCGGTCCCACCCTCGATACAGTTTGTCGAAAAGGTATGGCGCAGGATATGGAAATGCTTGTCGGAAAGCGCTGCTTCCTTTAACAGCTTCTTGAAATGGTACTGTAGACGTTTGGGTTCGAGCGGTTTGTCGCCGCCAAAGACGTACTCCCTGTCATTTTGAAACGCTGTCAACAGTTCGATCGCTGTGTCAGACAGAGGGATTTCGCGCTGGGAATACGGGCTTTTCGGCGCCATCTCGGTGAGGATTGTCTTGGTCTTGTGCCCTTCGGCATACAGGCGCTGTACGGTCCTGTTGACTGTGAGAATTTTGTTCTCAAAGTCGATATCATTCCATTTGAGAGCACACAGTTCACCTAGCCGGAGTCCTGTAAACAAGCACATGAGCACCGCCATCCTGAAGCAGTCCATCTTGCTGTATATCACTTCTATCAGCTTTTTCTGCTCGCTCTTTGCAAGCACCTTGACAGGTGTGTTCCTCGTATCGAGCGCAGATCGTTTCAGCACCGGCATGATGAGCGTATATCGCACAGACGCAAATCTTAGTATTTGATTCAGAATACAATAGATGCTTTTATGTACACTTTCCGAAAAGTGATCAGAAACCCGCTCCTGCACAAACGCATTCGTCAGTTCGGACAGGCACGCCTCCTGAAACAGCGCTTGAATATGATTATGGTAAAGCAGACTGTACTTTATATAGGTGGACGGCTTTCTTTTCGCCTTGATTTCAACCAGCCAGATCTGTGCGATATCGTTCAGTTTCAAGTCATCCGGCGAGACCGTTCCTGCCTGCTTTGCCGACGGTTTCAGCTTCAATCCTGCCTTTTGATTTTCCAGCTTTTTGCGGACCTCCTCGTAGGATTTGGCATACACTGACCGATAGACTTTCTTTTCCTTCTCCTGATCATATACCAGATACCGTCCTTCCCAGCGCCCATCCTTTCGTTTTCTAATGTTCTCTCCATGTCTTGCCATAATTTCTCATCCTTCTCCTTTGTATATTTTTGACCACAATCCAGCCATAAAATAGCCAGATACATTTATTTCATCGATGATATTTTGACAAATCCATATTTTTCTGCTGATTTTTTCTAAAATCGGGTCAAAATTTTGTTAATTTGTTGTCAATTCTAATTTGCAATAGTATACTTATAATGGAATCAACAATAAATTGTAAAAGGAGAATTTATTATGCATGTTTTTCAACCGATTCCAGTTGATATGCTGGAAATCAATCCATTTGAATCGTTTGGAAAGGACTGGGCACTCGTATCTGCCGGTTCCAAAAGGAAAGCAAATACCATGACTGTTAGTTGGGGCGGCATCGGCGTTCTCTGGGGGAAGAATGTTGCCTTCATTTTCGTGCGTGACTCAAGATATACTAAGGAATTTCTCGATCACGGAGAATTTTTTTCGATTTCATTTATGAGTCAGGAATACCGGGAAGCGCTCAATTACTGCGGTTCGCATTCCGGCCGTGACGGTGACAAGGTTCCAGAAGCCGGACTCACATGGAATTACAAGCTCTCGATTCCGTTCATTGACGAGGGCAGCTTCGTCGTCCTATGTCACAAGCTGTCCGCTGTCAAGCTGACGGAGGATTCGTTTCTCTCGCCAGAGATTGCTAAGTGGTACAAGGACGGCGACCTGCACACAATGTACATAGGAGAAATCATTGAGCTCATGGCGCGCTGACTCTATAAAATACATTTATTTACTTCTATACACAAAAACGCAGGCATTCAACCTGCGTTTTTATGTATATGGGCATCGAAAGAACATATTATCGAAAGTTTTCCTCTGAAAAATGGACAATATACCAAAGTACCGCCGCTGACAAGACCGTAAACACTACACACCAGACCGGCGTAAGCAAAACTGCCGTCTGCTCTGTCGCGCCTGACACCAGGAAAGTAAAGAGATTTGCGGACATATGCACCAGCAGCGGCGCAGCAAAACTGCCAATATACGTATAGCAGACTGCCATGATCGCACCCATTGCCGTACCATACAAAAACTGTGGCAGATTCCCGTGAAACATCCCGAACAAAAGCGCAGAACCGCCTACTGCCATTGTCATGCTGTAAAACTTTCTAATTCTATGAAAAAGTACCCCGCGAAACACGATTTCTTCTACAATTGGTGAAATGATTCCATATAGTATAATGCCTGCTGCCACAGGCACAGAGTACTGGATTGCCTCCACCGCCTCATACCGCCCGGCGTCAAGAAGGCTGCTGCCCGGTGCGGACATCTGCGCTGCCAGCTCTGCCATGATATTCAGCGCAAGCGAAGCCGTAATTCCAAGAAAAATGCACAGCATAAGGCGGACTGCCTTATGTTTTCTCTTTGCTGATAAGTCTGCCCTGACAAAAGCAATCATCTGACCAAAGATGCCCTTGTCAATATCCACCTCGCCGGTCGTACTCGCCTCGATCAGAAAATCCTTCAGCAAAAAACTGACTGCCACAAGACTCGCCACACCATTTACGACCGCACTGAGCGGATGCGAATTGCGCTCTACCCACGCGGTAATCCCCGCGATGGGAAGCGAGGGAATCGTGATTGCTAACAAGAGCATCGCCGCCGTTTTAACCAGCATATAAAGGACAAACGGTCTTAAAATATATGCCGTTTTCTGTAACAGTGTCGTCCGTTTGGGAATTTTTTTCACCTGTCTATTTGCATTTTTTGTGCTCATCAAACTCTCCATTTCCAGCTTGTCAAGATTGCAGTGTCAGCACGTCAAACAATGCCTTTACTGAATCGACAATAAAATCTGCACCTGCCTGCTCCAGCTCACCCTCCTGCGCATAGCCAAAGGATACCCCAACCGAGGTGATGCCGTGCGCGCATGCACCCTCGATGTCAAATTTACGGTCGCCCACCATCGCCACAGCATCCCTTTTCTCATGAGGTGTCATTCCCGCAGGGAGCATCTGGCGCAGCGCTTCCTCGACAACCTCTTCCTTTCTGCTGCGCGTGCCGTCCATATTGCTGCCGACAATATAGTCAAAATACGCCCGAATCTCAAAGTGATCTAAAATCTGCTCTACAAACAGCGTCGGCTTGCTCGATGCGATTGCCAGTTTTCTGCCCTCCGCCCTCAGGTCTGCGAGCATTTTTGCAACGCCTGGGTAGATTTCATTTTCATAGAGTCCCTGTACTGCAAACCGCTCGCGATATTTGTCGATGGCGATGCAAATCTGCGCGTCATCGAGCCCGCAAAATTCGCGAAAGCTGTCTGTGAGCGGCGGACCGATAAACGGCTCTAATTTGTCCAGCGAAGGCTCCTCGATGCCAAGCGCCCGCAGCGCATACTGTACAGAGCGCGTGATGCCAAGCTTTGGGTCTGTCAGTGTGCCGTCCAAGTCAAATAAAATATAATCAAACATAAATCTCCTCCTGTAAATAAAACGAGTACAAATACCGTTCCTTTACCCGCTTACCTGTAATCTGCTCAAGCGCCCTTTGGTAGTAATCCAACTGACTCTTATAACGGCTGATCAATTCCTCCTTAGCGCTTACCTTATCTGTCTTGTAATCTGCAAGCACGATTTCACCGTTTTCATAAAAAAACACATCGATCACACCTTGGATTAAGACGGTCTCTGTCGGTGGATAACTTGGGTTTAGCTGGTCCGCACTGATTCCAAGCACAAATGGCTGTTCCTTGAAAAGTTCTCCTCGCCCATTTGCAGCAATCATCCGCTGGGACAGACTAGATTGGAAAAAGTTTTTAATCTTGTGAATACCGACACAGGCTAGCTCCTCCACTGTGACAGTCCCCTCCGCAATCCACCGCTCCTGCTCACTTTTTAAATCCGCATAAAGATTCTTGTTCTCCACACGGAGGTTCTCGGAGAAAGACAGCAATTCCATAATCTTATGCATTGCTGTACCATACTGGCTTCCAGATTGTGCCCGCTTTCCGCGCGCTGCTCCTTGCGCTGGCTCATCTAGCCTGGACACCTCTGTCATATTTTGCATCTCCTCCAATGCAAAATCCGGTATGTAGCTTTCTCTTGGCATGTGTATCAACTCCGCTGATTCGGCAGCTACCTCCTCGTAGGATGCTTTCTTTAGCTCGGACACCGTTGTCTTTACTGTCAATCCCTCCAGTGCCGTATGCGGATAGACAAAGTGCAGCTTATCATCCAGCACTGCTTTTAACTTGGGATCTGCCTGTGCTGACGCCCTTGAAAGTTCATCTTCCAAAGCAATTGAGCGCCCCTGTTCATTTAATTGCTGTCTCAACTTCTCCGCCTGACTCTCCGACTCCTGATACAGAACGATTTCCATAGGAATTTCCATATAAGGCAGCGGATGCCTGGCAAACTCAAAGCCTCGTTCCTCCAGAAACGGCTGCATACAGCTATGACGCATCAGCGCCGCAAGTATCATATCCATATAGGAAGCAGCCCCCATCATGACAGAGTACGGGAGCTTCTCTTTCGACTCCATCGTGAGGTACACATTGTTTGCAAGCTTTTTGTCCAGGTCACTGATATATCCGGTGAGAATCAGCTTTTCCTTCGCCCTTGTGAGCGCCACATACAATACACGCAAATCTTCTCCGCGCGTATCCTCCTTCATGCGCTGTGCCACCACATTTTTGCGCATGGTCTTTCTCTTCAGGCGAAGTTCTGGATCGATATAATCCACCCCCACTCCGAGCTCTACATCCATCAAAATACTCTGCCGCATGTCCATCTGATTAAAGTGTTTGGACAATCCGCAGACAAAGCAAATTGGAAATTCCAACCCTTTGCTCTTGTGAATCGTCATAATGCGCACCACGTCCGCATTCTCATCTAAGATATTTGCCTCGCCAAAATCCACATCCTGTTCCTGTATCGTCTCCAGATAACGAATAAAATGAAAAAGTCCATAAAAACTTGTGTTCTGAAATGTCCCCGCCTTCTCCAGCAGCAGTTCGATATTGGCAATGCGCTGGTCTCCACCAGGCATAGCCCCCACATAGGCATCATAGGACGTATCTGCGATCAGCTGCTGCAAAAGTTCTTTGATCGGCGTGTATGCCACCTTTTTACGGTATACCGTGATCATCCTGAAAAAGCGTTCCAACTTTGCCTGAATCGCTCTGTTTGCCACATCCTCCTCACAATCCGCCTGCCCTGCTTCCACGGCACGACACGCCTGCTCATAATACAATTGTATCTGTTCATACAGCCAAAGCTTTTTACTTTGTTCCTGCTGTTCTAAGAAATCCCGCACATAACACAGGATATATGTAATCTCTGTCTCCGTAAAATCAAAATACGGCAGCTTAAGCACACCAAAAAGCGGTATATCCTGAAGCGGATTGTCGAGCACACGCAGAAAATTGACGATTCCCTGTATCTCCAAAGTCTCAAAATATCCTGCCCTGCTGGTCACGTGCACTGGAATCCCACGCTCGGACAGGATTCGTCTAAACTCCTCATCCCAGCCCGCTGTCGCCCTAAAAAGAAGCACAATATCGGAATATTTCGCTGGTCGGAACTCCCCTGTAGCCGCATCTGTGACAGGGAATTTTCCGACCATCCGCCGGATGCGTTCCGCCACCATCACCGCCTCGATCTCCTTCTCGGAATACTTTGGTCTGCCCTCCGCTCCCTCCTGTGTGAGAAGGGAGTCTGGCGCAGCGATCAGCAGCTCTGTCTTGTAAATGTCATGCTCCTCTGTCGGTTTGGGATAAGAGGCCCCTACATACAATGCTGCTCTGTCGTCATACTCCACATTGCCGACTTTCGCTGTCATCAATTGGCTGCATATAAAGTTCGTCGAATCGGTCACTTCCCTGCGGCTTCTGAAATTCATGCTCAGATCAATCCTGACATTGCCCGCGTGCGCATCATTTATGACATATGTGTCATATTTCTCCATAAAGATCTCCGGTCTTGCCAGACGAAACTTATAGATACTCTGCTTGACATCCCCCACCATAAAACGATTAAAACGCCCCTTGCTCTCGCCGGAGATACACTTTAACAACAACTCCTGCACTTCATTCGAATCCTGGTATTCATCAATCATGATCTCTTCAAAATAATCCTGCAATTCAAGCGCCGTATTCCCCGGCACGATCTTGCCGTTCTCATCGCGCTTCAATAATATCTGTAGCGCGAAATGCTCCATATCAGAGAAATCAATCACATTTCTGTCCCGCTTTGACTGGTCAAACATTTTCTTGAAAGAGAGTGTGAGCGACACCAATTCTTCTACAGACTCCTGACAGGCTGCCATATCGCGCAGCGTGTTCTCCACAGAAATCTGAAACAAAAACTTTTTGAGGTCCGCAATGTTTTTCTTCACCTCATCGCGTATCGCCTTGACCATCTCTTTCAAAACAGGGTCCACCCCCTCCGCCTTTTTCCCGGAAAGCCGCGTAAAGGCAGAATACGTAAACAGATCATAGAGCTCATTGTAGTCCGAGGCACGCGCTAGCTTCTCAATCAATCCGATATCTGATGCAAGATTATCTGCATACTGGATTGGCCCGCCCACACTGCCTGCGATTTCCAATGCCTGAGAAAGCCGATTCCTGCACTCCTGCAAAATTGTGCGGATATATGTCAACGCACACTGAAACCATTTCTTGTCAGAAAGCTCGCTGATCTCCCTGACCCGGTAATCTTCCAACCGCTCTGTCAGCCACTGCTCCGGGAACGGATAACTCATCGCAAAATGATAAAGCCTCATAATGGCTTCCTCTATTTTGCGCTCGTTCGTCCCTGTACTGTAGCATTCTACAAAGTGCAGAAAACGCTCTGTCGCTTCTGTGTGCGCCTCCTCCAAAAGCCTGCCGATCACATCCGCCTCAATCAGCTTGATTTCGCTCTCATCCGCCACCCGAAATGCCGGGTCCAAGCCGATCTCATTAAAATTATTGCGAATGACAAACAGACAGAAAGAATCGATCGTTGTGATCTGGGCATTGTGTATCAGCGATACCTGTTTTTGCAGATGTTCACTCTCCGGGTGTTCCTCGAGCTTCTGCGACACTGCCTTGCTGATGCGCTCCCGCATCTGTGCGGCTGCGGCAGAGGTAAAGGTCACAATCAGGAGACGGTCTATATCAACGGGATGGCTGTCATCGGTGATCATCTGTATAATGCGCTCTACCAAAACAGCCGTCTTGCCGCTTCCCGCCGCCGCCGATACCAGAATATTACAATGTCTGGTATCAATGACTCGCTGTTGATCTGGTGTGAAATTCATTGCCATGCCTGCGTGCCCCCTTCCTTCTCATTCTGCTCTTCCTCATCTTCTTTGCCTTCCTCATCGATACCGAGGCTCTGTTTGATACGCTCCATAGCATCCTCCTGGTCCATGTCTTCAAGATGCCGGATCAGCTTAGATCCGAGCTTCTTGTCAAAACCGCAGACACTTTTGTAATCACAGTACGTACAGGCATCCGCATCCTTCTGTTCATACGGATTGAGTCCGATATCACCGTCTAGTATGGACATGCCAAGTTCCTTGATCTTATGATTCACATACGTGGAAACTGTCTCAAAATCCTTGTCCGACAGCACAGAAGACGCTTTCGTAAAACTTCCGTCCCTCTTTCTCGCCACCGGAATAATGGAAGATTTGGTATCAAAATCCCTGTCGAGCAGCCTGATGACTTCCTCATCATCACTGACCATGCCCGTCATCCTGAGCTCTTCTAATATCGCCGCCTGAATCTCCGATATATCTGGATTTCCCTTGTCCGTCTCTGTCATTGGATCATTGACATGGTAATAGAGCATCGCAGCAGGTATGACACGTGTGTCAGTTTTATCCTTCTGATTTTTCTTTTTCAGCACCTCCACTGCCGCATTCATATAGACGACAAGCTGCAATTGAAGCCCATAGTACAGCGCAGCAAGGTCAAACCTCCGGTTCCCGGATTTGTAGTCGATGATCTTGACATACAGCTTATCTTCCTGCTTACAGGTGTCCACGCGGTCTATGCGCCCGATCAACTGCATCCGCTCCTCCTCGGAAAGCGCGATATTCACTGCATTGAGATCCGATGTCATCTGAAAAGAAAGTTCAAAGTTCTCCGGCGTGAACGCCCCCTTCTGTAACTGATACTGCAATGTCAGCACTGTCCGGTTCAGGATTCTATGCATTCTTGTGATCATGTACTCGTTGCGTTTACTGCTGTAGAGTATCGTCTCTCCATAAGACACCGCGTACTCTTCAAGACACGCGCCGACAATGCGCTCTCCGACCTCTCTCGGAAAATCAAACCACGTATACCCCTCCTTAGCAAGCTTCTCAGAGAAACTCTCCAGAACCGCATGGAATACATTGCCCATATCCACACTCTCAAAACTGTACTTGTCACGCTCTTCAAGACTCAGTCCATATTGCAGAAAATGAGCGTAGGCACACGAGGCAAACTTCTCAAGACGGCTGATACTGTTTTTCAAGATCTTCCCATACAAAAGACGTGCAAGCCCTCTGGGAATCCTGTTCACATCCGCCTGAGCCAGATACGAAAACGCCGCTTTGCGCATCTGTTCCAAAACAGGCGCATACTGTTCATTTCTGACATATGTGTCATATAAGGTGATAAAAATCTGTCTCTCCCCACCTATTTCATCCGCAGCGTAGCGCCGCAGCAATCCAACCAGATACGTGAGTGTATCCTCAGGCGATTCCATCTGTTCTTCCATGGGACGCAGCTGCGGCTGTGTGATCGCGATATCTGGAAACAGTCTCATAACCGTATTGACCAGATACGCTGGACGGATACTCTTTCCCTCATTGTCCACCTTGGCGTACGATAGATACAGATGCTCCGTCGGCTTGGTCATCATCAGGTACAAATAAAGGCGCTGTATGTACATCTGCTGACGCGGCGTCGGAGCAAGTTCATATGCCGACTCCTGCAAAAATTCCCTGTCAATGTCGGAGATGATGCCCCCTGTCGAGCCGCTCTTTGGGATGATACCATCATTCACACCGATAAAAAAAAGTGCCTTCACCTCACACAGTCTTGTCCTTTCGATATCTCCGATCACGACCTTATCTACATTCTGCGGAATCGTTCCCACCTTAATCTCAGCAAAACCTGCGTCAAGAATATCCGCAAACTCCCTGAGCTCTAGCTCCTCATCTCCCAAAAGTCCGCAGATCTGCTCCAACAATTCCATGACAAGCCTGTAAATCTGAGCATACTCCTTTGCCTTGACCAAATCGCCCTGCTCCGTAAAATACTGTTCATACGCTATCAATTTTTCTTCAATGGACGCATTGACGATAAAATCATACAGCGCTTTTACCAGCGCTTTTCCCGTTGCTTTTTTCTCTGATTTTATCTGAACCAGCGGCTCTAGCATCAGCACGATCCTCTCCCTGACAGCATTGAGCTCATCAAGCGCTGCCGCCACTTCGTCCTGCTTTTTTCTGCGTCTGGTAAACTTTTTGGTCCAGACCTTCTTGCCCCGTATCCCCATTGTGAGACAGTAATTCTCCAGCTTGTCTGTCTCATCAGGCGTCACTCCTGCCATGCCACAGCGCAAGAAATGAAAAACCGATTCATATGAGTATTCTTGTATGGCGACCAACAATGCACTTCGGATAAACTCGATGAAAGGATTTAACACCAACTTATTTGTCTGGTCTAAAAAGTAGGGAATATCAAAGCGGCCAAACATTTCCCGCGCCAGAAATCCATACCGTTCCAACTCTCCCGTCACGACCGCGATATCGCGATAGCAATACTTTTTCTCACGCACAAGCCTGCGGATTTCAAGACACACCTGCCGCAGCTCCTCCTTGGGCGCGGACGCTTCAAAGATATGGATGCTCTCCTGCTGTCCCTTGTATTCCTGTATGGGATATCTAAAGAGCGCGCGCTCAAGATGTGACAACCCTGCATTGTTCCGGTAGCGATAGACCACTGTATCTGTGATCCGCTCATCTGGTTCCCGTCTGACGCCTGCTTCCCTGCAAAGCCGATCAAGATCCTGTATCGTCTTTTTGCTCAGATGAAACAGCTTTTGCTCCCCATCCTGCACATACGCGTTCTCCTGCACCCCCATTGTCACCGTCACGATCAGCTCCTGCGCCAGAACCATCAATTCCTGCATGACCTTGTACTGCACTGGAGTAAAACCGGTAAATCCGTCGAACACAATCACGCTGCCCCTCACAACCTTCGACCGCGGCAGCACTTTCCTCAGCAAATCCAGCGTCTCCTCTGTCGTAATGTAGCGCTCATTAATATAATTGAGGAATCCCTGATACAACCGATGCAAATCCTTTAATTTATAGGCAAGCGCATTTCTTCTGGCGGCATATTCGCATAATTTCTCCACCTCTTTCGTGCCAAGACCATACTGCATAAATTCGGACAACGCAGACTTAACCTCGCTGATATAGCCAGGTTTGCGAATATTGCGCTTCATGACGCCAAGCTCCTCCTCAAGTCCTGCCGCCACACGCCGCAGCACCAGACTTTTCCCGGTGTCATCAAGCACCGGCTTGTCATTGCCGCCCACCTCCTCAAAGATTCGATGGGACAGTCTGCCGAAGCTGAGCACATCGATATTCATAATTCCCTTGTTCGGATGGCGCCTTACCATTTCCAGCTGTGTCTGCATCGTAAACTGATCTGGCACGACAATCAGATAGTTGACGTGCGGATTCGCCATCGATTCGCGGATAATGTGATCGTAAAGCTGATAACTCTTGCCAGCGCCTGATGCACCGATGTAAAACCGTAATCCCATTTGTACCTCCATATTTCTATTCACACGAACTCCCATCTGCATGCTTCGTCAGGCGTACAAATCAGGATGGTGAAATTTTATATTTCACACGAACTCCCATCTGCATGCTTTGGCAGACGTACAAATCCAGATGAGAAATATCGTATTTTATATATTCATAATTTCTCTTCACAATAGTCTAGCATAATGACGGATAAAATGGTAGACTATAATATGAAAAGATTTACGAATATAAAAGGAGAATAATGGAATGAACAACCAACAGAACAGTTATGAAAAACGCAGTGAAGTGCCCAGAGAACACACATGGGCTACAGAGGACCTCTATGCAAATGATGCAGACTGGAAAAAAGATCTGGAGAAAGTCAAGGAACTGCTCCCACAGATTGAATCCTTTCGCGGAAAACTTGGCACAAGCGCCGACAGCCTGCTTGACTTCTTAAAGCTTCAAGACGAGATCATTGTGCAGATGGACAAATTCGCAAACTATTCACTCCGAAAGGCAGATGAGGACACCAAAAACACGACATATCAGGGATACAAAGACCAGACAATGAGTGTCTGCGTGGAGATTTCTTCTGCCCTGTCCTTCGCGGAACCCGAGATTCTCGAAATATCTGAGGACACGCTCAATACATTTTATGAACAACAGCCCGGACTGTCACAATATAGAAGATGCCTGAATGATATCCTCAGAAAAAAAGC
This sequence comes from uncultured Lachnospiraceae bacterium, assembly GCA_910586405.1. GTDB lineage: Bacteria > Bacillota > Clostridia > Lachnospirales > Lachnospiraceae > COE1. Next base: position 29,143 of record CAJUII010000013.1, on the reverse strand, counting down.
ACATATCTTAAGTGACGTAGAGGAAAAAATTCTCGCTGCCGCAGGAGACCTCGCACAGTCGCCGGAAGATATCTTCGGTCTGCTCAACAATGCGGACATGACCTACGAATCGGTGACAGACATCGAGGGAAACCGTCTTGCCGTAACCCAAGCAAGCTTTATCCCACTGATGCAAAATTATGACAGGAATGTCAGAAAAGACGCTTTCGAATCTCTGTACAAGACCTATGACGAGCACAAAAATACTGCTGCTGCAATCCTTTCCGCACAGATGAAACAGCTCAATTTTTTTGCAAAAATGCGCAGGTACAACAGCCCTCTCGAGGCGGCGCTCGACCAGACCAATGTGGCGCCACAGGTATACTATAACCTGATCGAAGCAGTACACGAAAATATGGAATCTATGTACAAGTATGTGCGCCTTAGAAAAAAACTATTAAAAGTTGACGCTCTCCACATGTACGATCTGTATGTACCAATGGTGTCAGACGCCGAGCGTGAGATTTCATTCACAGAGACCAAGGAAAACATCCGCGAAGCCCTCGCAGTGCTCGGTGAGGACTATGTGGCGCTCCTCGATGAAGGATTTCATAACCGCTGGATTGACATCTATGAAAATACCGGAAAGCGCAGCGGCGCCTACTCCAGCGGATGCCGTGTTCATCCCTATATACTCCTGAACTACAAAAATAATCTCGACGGCGAATTTACGACAGTTCATGAGATGGGACATGCCCTGCACTCCTATCTCTCCAACAAAAATCAACCTGTCGTAGACGCAGACTATGTAATCTTTGTGGCAGAAGTAGCCTCCACCTGCAACGAGGCGCTGTTGATGCAGCACCTCCTTAAAAAGACCACGGACAAGAAAGAGCGGGCATATCTGATCAATTATTTCCTTGAACAGTTCAGAACGACACTCTACCGCCAAACAATGTTTGCAGAGTTTGAGCTGAAGATGAGCCAGATGGTACAAAATGGCGAGAGCATCAACTCCGAATCCGCATGCCGCGTGTACCATGAGCTGATTGATCTGTACTTCGGAAAGGATATCGTGCATGATTCCAAGATTGATCTGGAATGGGCTCGCATCCCTCACTTCTTCTACAACTTCTATGTATATCAGTACGCTACAGGCTTCTCTGCTGCCATCGCACTCTCTCAGAAAATATTAAGCGAGGGTGCCCCTGCGGTGAAAGCATACAAGGAAAGCTTCCTAAGCGCCGGGTGTTCGAAAGATCCTGTATCGATCTTAAAGGATGCAGGCGTTGATATGTCCACGAAAAAGCCTGTCGAGGAAGCGTTGAAACTCTTTGACAGCCTGATCGACGAGATGGAAGAATTAATGCGATAAAAAAATCCCTGTCCGTCTATCATTGACGGACAGGGGCTTTTTCGTTCGAGCACTGCATAAATCTGATACTGCGACGATCGCCGCATCGAGCTGGCTCCCGCTGACGCTTCCAGTCTGCGCAGCTTTAGGAAGCTGTCATTGACATAATGTATCCTGTATTGGTCATCCATAATAATATAGGCAATCGGCGTCCGCTCGATCAGTGTATGAATCAGTGTCCTATCCGCCTGAAAAGCTTGTCTCTCCATTCCTTGCGCCCTCCTTTGTTCACGTTTCCTTTATTATATCTGAAAACGCTGCATTTGTACACACTTTTGATTCATCACAAATCCATATAAAAATCCATATGAGAGATGCCGTATTTCATGAGTCTATTGATGTCACTGCCACACCAGGCCCGCAGCCCCTATGATACCTGCCTGGTTTCCATTCTCCGCGACAACCACTCTCGGCACATACGCTACAGTATTGCCAAAACAGTTCGCCCGCAGATATTGGTTGAGCGGCTCTGTCAGCTTCTCGCCCTGCGCGCACACCCCTCCGCCGAGCACAATCAGATCTGGACGGAAAATATTCGCCAGATCGGTGATGCCGTCCGCCAGATACTGAATGTAATTGTCCACCAGTATCCTGCCGGAGTGATCACCGGCGTCAGCCGCATCAAACGGCACTTTTGCATTCATTTTTTCCAGATCGTTGTCACACAGCGCCCAGAGCATTGAATCAGGATGCTCTGATGCCATCTGCTTTGCGTCGTTGATCAGTGCCGTCGCGGAGGCGTATGCCTCGAGGCAGTCAGCTCTGCCGCAGGTGCATCGGCGTCCCTCGGAGCCGCACTTTACATGTCCGAGCTCCGCGCCGCCGGGATGTCCGCCCTCAAAAATTTTCCCATCGATCACGATGCCGCCGCCGACACCAGTACCAAGCGTCAGAAAAATTGCATTCTGGCAGCCCTTTGCCGCGCCGCGCAGCACTTCGCCAAGGGCTGCACAGTTCGCATCATTCTGCACAAAGACAGGAACGGCAAGATATTTTTGCAGCTCCTTGGCAATCGGGACATTATCCCAGCGGATGTTGTTGGAATAGAGCACCACGCCATGTTTGCTGTCAATGGTTCCCGGACTGCCAACGCCGACACCATCGCAGTCTGCCACCTTCAAACCGTTTTGGGCAAACAGTGCTAACGCAGTCTCTCCCATATCCGCAATCACTTCTTCATAAGGCCGTTCGGCGTTGGTCGGTATGGATGTCTGTGCGAGTATTTCATAGGACTTATTTACAATTCCAATTTTCATAGCGGTTCCGCCAAGGTCAATGCCAACCGCCACCTTTTTTACTGTCTCTGACATAGTTGTCCCCCATTCTCTCACAGCCCGCATCTATCTGTGCGGCGCAATGCTGCACAAAGCAGATTGCGCGCACGGACCCGCGGGCTGTGACGATTTATGATTGAATTAAATTGGCTGTCTTAATCAAGTGTATCCTCCAAGCCATACACTTCGACTTCATAGATTCTCGCTGCACTGTCGCTTCCCTGTGTCGGCTTGTTGATGACAAGCTTGACAAACTGTGCATTCACAGGCGTGAACGCATCGTGCGTCGTGCCTAACGTGTTTCTGGTCACACTGCGCATCTCCTCAAAAGAAATACCATCCTCGCTGGTGTAAATTGCATAAGACTTCGTGTTCATATCAGCGCCCTCACCGCCTGCCTCTGCATGGTAGACATCGACAGCGCTCACTGCCTTGACTGCTCCGAGATCAAGTGTGATTTCATGCGGCGCACTTCCTGTCGCACACCACTTCTTTGTCACATCGCCGTCCACTGCAAACTGCGGAGCCTCATTTTCATTGACATAGGCATCCGCCTCGGTGCCTGCGCCCTGTGAGAGCAGTACCAGCCCGTCTGCTGCCTTCTGTGTGATCACGATGTAGCCCTCCTTGGCAGACTCGCTGCTGCCAGACGCATTTTCTGCCTTTACAGAAACAGGATATACGCCTTCCTCCGCGTAGGTGACAGATACACTGTCTCCCTCTGCGCTCTCCTTGTCCGCGCCTGTGAGTGTCCATGTCACCTTCTCTGTATTCTGTGAGCACAGGCTTTGGAAGGTGATGGTCTCACCCGGTGACGCCAGCGTGAGATCCGCCGTAAAGGCTGCCTTTGGAATGCTGTTGTCAGGCCACTCCATCGTCGTTGTCGCACTGGTGCCCTCCGCGAACAGTGCATTCACAGGAACTACCTCAAAAGCGGATTGTTTCGCCTCGCCTTCCCGAGGGAGTGTGTTGACATAGAAGTTATTCGTGTTGGATACACCTAACAAAGACTTCGTGTTGTCCTGGTTGATGCGGTATACTTCATAGTAATCGCTCAGAACATCGCTGTCCCATGACAGACGCACGCCCGCATACATGCCATCCTCGTCAAACTCTGTGTCAATCACCTTGAGATTGCTCACCGCGGCAGTCTTTTCAGAGCCTGCTTCCATCATTGTAATATTTCCAAAGCGGAACTGCAACGAGCCGCTATCTGCGCCGGGTGTCAGCCTGTAAGAAATATTTCTGACTGTCTTTCCAGCAAGATCTGTCGTCTGATAGGTCACTGTCGTCCACGCATCCTGAACCTTTTTGTCGCCCTCCAGCACCAGCTCAGAACCGTCATCCAAGGTCAGAACCGCATCCAATGCCACCTCTGCGCCTTTCGCCCGCGCGGTAGTGGTAAACGTCATGTTGTCCGGTACTGACAGATCTGCACTGTACAGTTTGATGGTGGACGGCACGCCCTGCTTTACAGAACCGCGCAGAATCATGCTGGTTCCGCCATAGTACGCATCGCCTACATCAAGGTCTGCCGCCAGTTTGTTGCCCTCTCCATCCTCGATGATATAGCGGTATGTCGGAAGCATATCGGAAATACTGCGGTTATTCCAGTCGAGCATACTGATCAGCTCACCATTTTTATAAAAACCATATCCGTTTCCAGTAGAGAAGTTCGTCACAAAGGGCAATGTCGTCAGTGCGGTACGCTCCACAACATAAGTGGAGACACCTCTCCAGTCCGTGTCGCCCTCCGCCTCAACATCTGCGGATGGGTCGCCTTTTGCATTGACCCACAATTTATTCTCCCGCTTCCAAAACTCCTGAATCATGTCCGTGGAAAAATAAGTCCAGCTCGGGCAGTACAGACCTAGTGAGGTGTAAGTTCCGCCGTCGGGCTTTTCAAACAAATTCCATTTAATCGGAGTGTCGTAACCGTTGCTCTGTATATCGACGCCCGCATATAAATCATACGGATCGATCTGTTTCTCCTCCGCCAGCTCTGCGGAAGTTTTGAGCAGCTCCTCGGGCGCGAGGGAGTCCGTTGTCCACCAGAAGTTTAAGAACATGGAATCCGCCACGGAATTCCCCTCTGCATCTTTCATGTACGGCGCATTTTTCTCAGTGAGTGCATTCTGCCAGTCCATTTTGCCGTCGATTGTCATCGAATCATAATAAATCAGCTCCATGTCCGGCGCCTGCTGTTTAAAATACGAGAGAAATTCCTGCATTCTGACAGCATGGTCCTCTGTCAGCACTTTTCCGCCTGACGCGCCTGTTGACTGACCGCCACCCTCGACATCAAACTTATCAAGATACTCCGAGAGCGCTTCCTCCTCCGCAGTCTCCTGATTGATAAACCATCCGTCAAATCCATAGAGCTGCGCCACTTCAATCAGTTTATCCACAACAGGATAGGTGCCGTCCTCGCGCTTCTGCAAAAGATCGTCAAGCCACTCGATTTTGCCGCCGTGTGCTGCCTGCGGCATAAACACTGTTCCGATGACCTTTACGCCGTTCTTGTGCCCTGCGTCCACGACATCGGGGCTCGGGGCGACAATGATGCCTTCACCGGACGAACCACCCCAATATACAAGCGTATCCACATACTGCCAGTATGTAAAGGCATTTGCCTCCGCCTTGTTCAATCCATGCGGCGCGTTTCCGCTGGTGCTGGCATTCATGATGGAGATTGACATAACTTTGGTGTCCTTGTTCTGTGTGGCATTCACAGGCTCTAACACTTCGAGATCTGCACGCTCTGCGAGCGGTACGGTGCTGACATTGAATATAAAGTCCTCATCTTCATCCGCGTTCCACTCTAGGAGCTGCGCCGGAAACCAGTAGGATGCCTCCGGCTGGCGGTTCATGGTCAATTCCTTGTTGTCGTTCTCTCCCGTAACAGTATATTTCGATGTGGGCTGCTGTTCTGTGTCCGTCTCTGGCTCCGCGGGTGTCTCTGTCGTGATCTCTGTCTGAACAGGCGCCTGTGTCTCCGGCTGTTGCGGATCTGTGTTATTTTTTCCGCCGCATGCTGCCAAACTAAATGTCATGGCCGCTGCCAGAATAATGCTCATAATCTTTTTGCTATATTTTTTTCTCTCTATCATACTTGTGTCTCCTTTTTCAACAATGCTGCGCATCCTTCCCTTTGTCTCCCATTCTTATTGCGGCAATTTGCAGCATTTGGCTGCCATAAGTTCACGCATTGAGGCAAAGGGCTGTCAGAAAAAACTTTTCGGACAATACTACAATCCGACAGCCCCGCATCTAAATAATATCGCGTTCTTTGTAATACGGATTAAACCACCTTCACTGTCACCACTTCATACGGTTTGAGCACCACCTCAATCTCTTTTCCAGACACAGCTGCCTCGCTCTCTGTCTCCTCGAGCAGATTACAGATATAAGCCTTCTCAAAGGCGGCGTTCACAGTCAGCTTTGTCTTGGTGTAGGCATTCTCCGACTCATACATACGAATGACAGTTCCTTTGCCGTCCTCGGCATTTTTAATGGTCTCGACAACGACGTTTGCGTGCGCTACAGAAGCATAAGAAAATGCTTCCTTCGCCGCTGTCTTAGTCTGTACGAACAACGGCTGGTTGAGCTTATACGCTTCTGCCACGGTGCCTGCTGCGCGCCAGCCCTCCGCATGAGGATAAATCGCGTAGGTAAACTCATGCTCCTCCTGATCGGTTGTCGGGTTTGGCTCGGTTCCTGATTTAATCAATGTCAGCGCCATATTCGAATCCTTGACAGAATGCCCGTACTTGCAGTCATTGAGCAGGGAGACGCCGTAATGTCCCTCTGACAAATCCATCCACTTCTGTCCGCAGCTCTCAAAGCGCGCCACATCCCAGCTTGTGTTCTGGTGCGTCTTGCGGGTCAGGTTGCCAAACTGCACGTCGAACGCCGCCTCGTCTGTGTGCACTGCCACTGGAAAATGCACCTTTAACAGCGTCTGATGCTCTTTCCAGTCCACATAGGTCACAAACTCGATTCTGCGGCTGTCCGCATAGAAAATAATATTCTGCTGGATTGTGGACTGCGATGCCTTTCTCGTGATTTCCAGCACGGCGCGCACCGCACCGATTTCTGTCCATTCCATATGCTCTACGCTATCCACGTCCCAGTATTTTTCTGTATAATAAATATCAATGTCCCAGTTATCAAAATAAATCGGCTTATCCTCGTACATGCGCAGCAGGTTCGCGCGCTGTCCCTCCTGAATCACCTCGCGGTCATTGTCCTTGTCGTAAATGCTGGTGAACATGCCCTGTTTGTCAAGTTTAATCCGGTAAAACGGCGTTTCCAGCTCATAGTCCCCTGCAAGTGTGAACGGTGTCTTATCCTCTGCCGCGGTCTGGCTGACCTTGAAGGACTTGTAGCCCTTTGACGGGAGATTGCGCACATATGCCACGCTGCCGCTTCCGTCCCCTGTTTTCTGGATTGGATAGCATATGCCGTCCGCATCTACAAGCGCACTGCCTTCAAGCGCACCAAGATTGACGATATCATCACGCACCTGTCCTGTCGTGTTGAAAATGGTGATATCCTCTCCGCTTCCTGCGATTGCCCTGCTGCGCTCCGCAGTCAGCTCTGCAAGCTGCTTCGCAAGCGCTGTGTACTCCTGCTTTGTGACCTCATAGACCTCATGAATGGACGAGCCGGGCAAAATATCGTGGAACTGGTTCAAGAGCACGACCTTCCACATGGCATCGAGCGTCTCCTGCGGATAGCCCATTGTCTGCTGCGTCAGGACGGACAACAGCTCCAAATCCATCAGTCCAAGCTCGGATTTGCGGTTTGCGCGCTTGTTTCTTGCCATCGAGGTCAGTGTTCCTCTGTGATACTCGAAGTACAGCTCTCCTTCCCAGACCGGAAGCCGTTTACTGCCGCCGACACGCTCTTTCAGCTCATCAAAGAAAGTCCGCGCAAACGCCTGACGCACTTTGGGGATTCCCTTGACGCCTTTTTCCATACGAATCGAGGTCTCGAGCATTTCTCTTGTCGGGCCGCCGCCGCCGTCGCCATATCCGTAAGATATCAGAATATCATTGTTGATATCCTTGTTCTGGTAGCGCATCCAGCCGCCCATGATCGCATCGGGATGCAGCATTCCATTGTAGGTTGTAAAGAAGTCCTTGATTGGCTGGTGGACGCCCAGCGTCGTGATCAAGTGTGTCAGCACCTCAGAGCCGTCGATTCCTCTCCACATCATTGTATCGTAGGGAATCTTGTTGAACTGGTTCCAAGCAAGCTTTGTCGTCATAAAGTAGTCAATGCCGCACTTTTTCATAATCTGTGGCAGTGCACCGGAGTAGCCAAACACGTCGGGCAGCCACAGAATGCGGTTATCCACGCCAAACTCCTCCTTGAAAAAGCGCTTGCCATGCATGAACTGGCGCACGAGCGACTCGCCCGATGTCAGGTTGCAGTCCGCCTCAACCCACATGCCGCCCTCCGGCTCCCAGCGTCCCTCCTTGATGCGCTCCTTCGCTTTCTCATAAAGCTCGGGATAGCGTTCTTTTAAGAAGGCATAGAGCTGCGGCTGGCTTGACATAAACTTGTAATTCGGATATTCCTCCATCAGTTTCAGCACGGTCGCAAAGCTGCGCCCTGTCTTTTCCCTTGTCTGCGCGACAGTCCACCACCATGCGACATCAATGTGCGTGTGGCCGATACACGTCGCGATGACGTCCTGATAGCCAGCCATCTCGTCATACAGCGCCTTGTCAATATAGTCGGACGCCTCCTGCAGCGTGCGGTAAAATTCGTCGGAGTACGGCGTGCGCAAGTCGAGATAGTTGACTGTATTATTCAGAATTTCCGTGATGTCCTTGCGGTTCTTGTCGTCCTCCTCCATTCTCGTAAATGCCGCGAGCGGCACCCACAAATCATAGTAGAGCTTCTCGATCAGCGGGTCGATTTCCTGCATCTCGACAATCAGGTTAAACTCTGTGTGCAGAATGCCCGTGTACGACTGCAAGCCAAGCTCGAGCACATCGCCTGCCTTTGCCGCTGTCGCAAGCAGCACATCACGGTGGTTCATGTCAATTCCCTGAAGGACTTCCCCGTTCACAAACAATAAGAACTGTGGATTTTTCGCGTCGTCCCACTCATCAATCTGTGTGCGCACATGCAGCCACATGGGCTTTCCATCAAACTCCTTTGGCACCTGATACGTTGTCTTAAACCAGTAATGGCGGTCCTTTCCATACCAGTGCATATGCTGACAGTCAAAATCTTCCCACGCCGCTGTGTCTGCCTCCGCTTCCTCCGGGCGGATAAAGTTACCTTCCTTGTACTTCCAGTTATCAATCTCAAATTTCTGCTTCACTTTTAATTTTTTGAGTTCCTCGCAGATTACATTCACTCTCTTATCCAAAAAATGCATAAATTTTTCCCTCCAATTTCAGTTCTGCATTATGCTGTTTTTATCATGATTTCCGGCGCAGTCTATCTGCATACCAGAATATGATCTCTGCAATGTGGTGCAGATCTCCCTCTCTCCCAATCCTGCGCCACGCTTCCTTGAATGCCATAAACCACCGTTCTATCCGTCCTGCGAGCGCATATGTCTGCTCTTGGCTCAGCGCGGTTCCATGTTTTTCATGGACAAGCACCGCACCGACTTCATTCCAGAGCCGCACCGCCTCGGTTGTCAGTGTAAACAGTCCCACAATCTCACGCGCCTGTTCGTCCATAGAGACAGCTGTGCGCTTCATCTGTATGGTGAGTTTGCGCAGCGCCATACCCGCCTCGTCCACCATCCTGTCCGCTGTGGCGGCATCTGTCAGCAGAAGCTGTGGCAGCTCTTCTTCTGTGAGCTTAAACACACGTTTTCTTGCCGTCTTTTCGTAGTAGACCACGACATCCCGCCAGCCAAACAGAGAATGTTCGGGCACCTTTGCCAGAATGTCTACTGTCTGCCCCGTAGTGTCACCATACTCAAGCATCGAAATCTGCCTGTTGATCTCGTCAAAAGCGATTTCCTCCTGGTTCCATGAAAAAGCCGCTCCATAAATCATTCCAGGCACCGAAAATTCCGGATGGTTTACATGCCCGAAATCACCCCAGTCGGTGTTCAGGATGCCCTCCGCGTGATATTGGTGCGCATACCCGCACATCCTGACAATGTTCTTATACGAATTATGAATCAGATTAATCCACTGATTCCAGCCGCCGACACCGGGGCACAGATACTGCACTGCGCCTGCCTGCGCCATAGCATGACAGGAATCCACAGACTGTTCCGGCGCATATCCCCAGGTGAGGCACAGGGTATCCTGGGGCAGCTGCGCGATCAGTTCTGGCTTTCGGCAGATAATATCCCCGAAAAACTGTACCCTTTTACCACGGCTGTTTAGGAAATCACACAGCTCTTTGACATGGTTGATGTACATCTGGTCCATGCCAATCCACTCTGCCGTCTCACGAGACTTTTCACAGCCAAGATCAAAGGTCTCATCTGCGCAGATGTTGAACTTTCGGGAGGTGAACAGCGCCCCATACTCAGCGAGCATATTTTTGATGAGCGGCAGCGCCCGCTCGTCGGTCGTGTCGATGGTGTGCTGTGCCATCCTGTCCCAGAAGGAAAAGTCTGCGTTCCATGAATTACTGCGCTCACAGAGATCTCCATAGCTGCGTGTGGAGAGCAGCTTGTAGAGATGTCCGAAGCTTGCCAGCGCGGGCACCAGTTCTATGTGAAGGCTGCGGCAGTACGCGTCCAATTCGAGAATCTCCTGCGCCGTCAGCGGTGTCTCGTCCCGCCACATCTCTGTGAGGTCACGAAACAGATAGGTGTGCTCCACATAGAGTTGAAACTCATTGATTTTATAACGGCTAAGACGGTCTGCGATCCCTTTTAAATAAGGAAGCGACAGCACACGTCCCCTTGTCTCGTCCAGAAAATATCCGCGCTGCGAAAGATCTGGCGCATCATGAACTTCGACGCATTCGAGGACACCGCCGCACTGTCTGATCATCTGACACAAAGTTTGCACCCCGTAGAGGACTGCTGCCCCGTCACCGCCCACGATGATCAATCCATCGGGCGCAATCTCAATCTGATATTCCTGCGCGGAATAGCTTGCTGAAGCTACAGTCAGAAAGATGTCCCCCTGGCGTTGTTTTCCTCTGAGTATCGCGCACGTCATTCCGGTGTATTTCCTGATACAGGCTTGCAGCACAGCTGCATAGACTGTACCGTTTTCATACATATTCTCGTCAATCACAAGAACGGTATCCCAGCTAATTTCATAAATTCCCTGCTTTTTTTCAAGCTTTTTCGGCTTTGGAAGCAAATTCATTTTTAAGTCCTTTCTGTCCATTTGTCACCGTTTTGAAAAGGCTGCCGCAAAAAATATTCCAGCAATCGCTTTTCATTTCTTGCGGCAGCCTGTCTTTTCACCTATGCGTTTAGATTTCAGAATCCATATACGCGATGAGACGGTCTGCTGTCGTAAATGCCAGTCCGGTCACTGTGTCTGCACAGCCATAGTAGATTGCAATCCTTCCCGTCGCCGCGTCCGTGAGCGCCGCACACGGAAATACCACATTCGGCACATCCCCGACACACTCATACAGTTCATGAGGTCCCAAAATATAATTCTTTGTTCTCTTTCGTACTTTCCAGGGTTCATCCAAATCCAGCAGTGCACAGCCCATTCGGTAGACAAAGCCATTGCAGGTGTTGATCACACCGTGATAAATCAAAAGCCAGCCCTCGCTTGTCTCAATCGGCACACTTCCCGCACCAATCTTTGTGCACTGCCATGCCGAGGCATCGCCCTTGATGGTCCCCATCACATAGCGGTGACAGCCCCAGTATTTTAAATCCGGGCTTTCGCTCAGGAAGATATCCCCAAACGGCGTATGCCCGTTGTCACTCGGACGGCTGAGCATGTAGTAGTTGCCCTGAATCTTACGCGGAAACAGCACGCCATTGCGGTTGAACGGCAAAAATGCATTTTCCAGTTGGTAAAAAGTCTGAAAGTCAAAGGTATAACCTACTCCGATGGTCGGGTATTCATGGTAGCCATTGCACCATGTGATATAATACCGATCTTCGATAAAACATACTCTTGGGTCGTATCGGAAATCCCGCTTTGCCACCTCAGGGTGCGCCCCCTGAAAGGCAATCGGCTCATCGAAAATCTCCCAGTGAACGCCATCTTTGCTGAATCCTGCAAAGATGTCCATGCTGATCGACTTGCTGTCGCAGCGGAACACGCCCGCAAATCCATCTCCAAAAGGTACAACTGCACTGTTGAAAATACTGTTGGAATTTTTTGTTGCAAACCGCTCGATGATCGGATTTCCATCATAGCGCCACAGGGGCAGCTTTTCCGTTCCATTTGGCTCCTGCCAAGGGATATTTGGCAAATCCTTCCCGATGATTTTGATTGTGGCTTTCTCTGTCATAATGAACTATCACCTGCCATTTCTTAATTATTATTTGGCTGCCATATACTCGTCAACCTGTTTCTGTGCTGCATCCAATACATCCTGCCATCCAGCTTTCATGAGTTCTTCTTTAATCTTAGGCACTGCCACTGCCGGGTCCTGCACACCAGTCATGACCTCACTGCGGTAACGCATCCAGATTTCGCGGCAGTTTGCCAGCTTATCTGACACTTCTGTCGTGTCGAATGTAAATCCAAGCATAACGGAAGATACTGCCTGCTCATTTAATTCCTTAATCTCATCCCACTGGTTGTACTCATCTGTGTCTACCTGTGTTACTGTAAAGTAAGAAGCCTGTGTGTAGCCTGCCATTGCCCAGTCGTTGTTGATCTTGTGTGCCTTGCCGTCTGCTGTGTACTCGAAGTTTACGCCTTCCTCGCCATAGTAGAACATGTCGCGCAGCTTGGTATCTGTGTTAATCAAATCAAGAAGCTGCAAACACTTTTCAGGATACTTTGTATTGATCGAAACCATATTCAGAGAACCGCGCACGGTCTCGTTGGAAAGAATCGTGTCGCCTACCTTCTGAACAACAACGTCCTTACCCATCTGAGGACCCCATGAGGTGATGCCTGCGCTCTCCCAGCCCTGTGCCACACGCCACATGTTGTATACACGTGCCTCAGATAATGTAGCCGCGTCAGGGTTGATGATTCCCTTCTTATACCAGTCATGCAGCGTCTCTAATGCCGAGTAAATATCAGGCTCTTCCAGCGTGAAACATACTTTTGCGTCTGCGTCGTCATAGCGCACGCCGAGAATCTGTGTGCCGGCGCCAATCTGGTCATACACGTCGAAAATATAGTAAACGCCGTCATTTTTCGTGTAGACTGGATAGTCGTTTTTGTCTGCTTTTAAGGTTTCAAATATTTCCGTCAGGGACTCAATTTCTGTGAGGGAAGCAATGTCAATATTATACTCGTCAACCAGTTCTTTATCCCAGACTGCATAGTTGGAAATCGAGCTGTCCTTGTAGGTCGGCACGCCGTAAATCCTGTCTTTTACCTTGACGCCATCCCAGTATTTATCTGGCATGAGCTGCTTTAAGCCCGGCATGTTGGCGTCAATCATATCTGTGATGTCATAGTACGCGCCAAGGTTAATATCTGCGATATAGTTGTTGCCGTTTCCAAAAATAATATCATACGGCTCATTGGTGCTGACAATGATATTGCGGCGTTTATCCCAGTCTCCCCAAGGAATGACTTCCATGTCCAGGCTGACACCTACTTTGTCACCGATATACTCGTTGACCTTTGTAATCCATGAATCGTAGTTGGTAGGCATACCGTTTCCGATTGTCACCCACTTGAGCGGAACAATCTCACCGCTTCCGCTGTCCTTTGATGACGAGCTGCTCTGGCTGCCAGTGGACGCTGACTGATTGCCGCCGTCTGTTCCAGCGCTGTTGTTATTATTGCTGCCTCCGCCGCCACAGCCTGTAAGCATTCCCATTGTCATCACTGCTGCAAGACCTGCTGCCAATACTTTCTTATACTTTTTATGACTCATAATAAATCCTCCTATTTAAGCTGCACATACTCCCGCCGCGCACTTTGCGCCAGCGTTCGGGGTACGCTGTTTTACATGTTTTACTCTTTGACAGAACCAATTGTCAAACCAGAGATAAAGTACTTCTGAAAAAACGGATAAGTACATGCAATCGGTACGATGATTACGATTGCAATCGCCATGCGGACACTCTCTGTCGGCATCGACAGCTTGTATTCCTGCATGGAAAGTCCGCCATAGGGATTGTTTGCGATATACTCGATATTTTTCTGCATCTGGTTCAACAGGGACTGCAAAGTCTGGAGCTTGGTGTCCTGAATGTACAAAGATGCCTGAAACCAGTCATTCCAGTAGCCGAATGCTGCAAACATACCGATGGTTGCCATAACCGGCTTTGAAATCGGAAGTACAATCTGTGACCAGATACGGAACTGTCCCGCGCCGTCAATCTTTGCCGACTCAATGATGGAATCTGGCACTGTCGTTCTAAAGAATGTACGGCAGATGGTCACGCTGAACGCCGAGCACGCAAGCGGCAGAATCAGCGCCCAGATGCTGTTGTTCAAACCTAAAATATTGCTTACCACCACATAGCTTGCAAGCATTCCGCCGTTGAACACCATCGGAATAAAAATCAGCCATGTGTAAATCTTCTTTAGTTTGAAGTTTCTCCTAGAAACCACATATCCCATCGACGTGTTGAGCGCGATGGAGATGATCGTGCCGACAATCGTCACCAGCACGGACATAAATGCCGCGCGCAGGATTGTCAGGCGCTCATTCCACAGAAATTCATACGCCGCATTGGACAGCGCCTGTGGAATCAACTGATATCCATTTTGACGGATTGCCTCCTCATCAGTGATGGATATCGAAAATACAAACAACAGCGGAATCACGCACATAACTGCCAAAATCAGAAACACAATGTTGAACACAATGTTGGTCGATGTCTTGATCTGATTCAAGGATTGTCCGCTTTTTTCCTGTTTCGCCACGTGACACACCTCCTTCTATATAATCCTGTTCTCGTTGTCAATCTTGCTCACAATCCAGTTTGCCAGCAGAATCGTTGCACAGCTACAGATTGCCTGGAAGAACGAAGCCGCCGCCGTCTGTCCGATCGGCGCCGTGGACTGGATCGCCATGTAGATGTATGTGTCAAATGTCGATGCCGTCGTGTACAGCGATGCGGGCAGCTGTCCTGTAACCTGATAAAACAGACCGAAATCCGAGTTGAAGATTTTGCCGCAGTCCAGAATCAGCATCATGACAAAGACGGGCTTAATGGCTGGCAGCGTGATATGTTTTGCCTGCTGCGCCTTGGTCGCACCGTCCATGACCGCCGCCTCGTAGAGTGACGGGTCAATTCCGGTGATACTCGCCAGATAGATGACCATACCATAGCCCATACCTTTCCATGTGTTGAGGAACACGATGATAAACGGCCAGTACTTGTTCTCCTGATACCACATGATGCGCTCGCCGCCCAGTGCGGTGATGATGCCGTTGATGTAGCCGCGCTCGGGTGTCAGCAGTGCATAGACGAAATAGCTGACAACAACCCATGACATGAAATAAGGAAGGAACATCATGGTCTGGTACACCTTGGAACCTCTCTTATTGCGCATACTGCTGAGCATCAGCGCCCCTCCTACCGCAACGCTCGCGCTGATAATGATAAAGACAATGTTGTAGAGAATCGTGTTGCGCAAGAGCATGGTGAACGAGTTCGATGTAAAGAAATATTTGAAATTTCCAAATCCCGCCCATTCGCTGTGCAGCAGGTTGTAGATAAAACCATGCCCGCCCGGCTGGAGCCTGTAGTTCTTAAATGCGATGATGATACCAAACATCGGCAGATAGGAAAAGATTAAGAACCATAACAGCGTCGGCAGTGACAGGGCGAACAACTCCGTGTCGTCGCGCGACCATCGTTTCCACCAGGGTTTGCCATGGCGTATCCTCCCTCCGTCAGTCGTTTTGCGAATACCCATTTGCTTTACCTCCTTTTATTTATTTTTGTTAACATCATATTAACATTTATAAATTATCATGTCAACGCATTTTAGCATTTTCATTATTTTTCCCAACAAAGCTATGCATATTTTAGTATTATTGACCGATTAATAATTTATATTCGTATTTCTTTATGCATCTTTAATCATTACATTTATTTACATTTTTAAGATATAACGTAATATAGTTGATTGCAGCGCATTTTTTGTGTAACTGTACCCATTCCTTTCTCATTGGCAAAACTGTCTCTTTAAATTTATACAGAATTATAATGTATTTTGCCATTTATATAATGAAACTGTCTGAAACTGATCGCAGGTATCTGACGTAAAGATTTTATTTATTACAATTAACATTTGTAAACTAATTTATTGTCTTTTGGAATTTCCTATGCTATAATAAAAATATATACTCACTGCGCGGACAGATGTCTGTGCCGGATCGCTTTACATCGTGTCAAAATTGCAGGAAAGAGAGAGTCAATAGTGTGAAATAAAAAATTTCACCATCCTGATTTGTACGCCTGCTGAAGCAGGCAGATGGGAGTTAG